>CAJXVQ010000043.1 GCA_913060685.1 uncultured Verrucomicrobiales bacterium | reverse complement strand
TCTACACAGAGTAGATCGTCGGCAGCGTCAGATGTGTATAAGAGACAGGATGTGGTTCCTCCCCGAAGCCGCCAATCTTGCTCCCGGAGCGCGTGCGATGTCCGCACGCAAGATGGAAATTTATGCCGCGCTGGTGGAGAACATGGACCACCATATCGGGCGAATTATCGCCTACCTGAAGAAAATCGGCGAGTATGACAACACCCTCTTTGTATTCTTCTCGGACAACGGCGCTGAGGGAACTGATCTGGGAGCGATGCTCAGAGGCCAAAAAGGCTCGGAAAACAGCCTCTTCCACGCGATGAAGTGGTCCCAGACTCATCCCTCCGCCTGGGGAAGAGCGGGGTCCTATACGAGCTACGGCCCAACTTGGGCTCAGGTCTCCGCGACACCGTTCAGCCTCTACAAGGGTTGGATGTCCGAAGGCGGAATCCGGTCCCCCTTGGTTGTCAGCGGAGCGGGAGTTCGTCGGCCAGCCGGCAGTATCAACTCCGGCGTCATGCATGTGATGGACATCTCGGCCACCCTGCTGGACGTCGCGGGGGTCAAGCATCCGTCCATCTATAAGGGGAAGAAGATCCAACCTATTCAAGGCAAGTCTTGGAAGTCGATGCTCGCTGGTAAGACCAAGTCACCCCGCAGTCCGACTGATTGGCTGGGCTGGGAGCTGTGGGGCAATCGAGCGATTCGACAAGGCGACTGGAAAGTGGTTTGGCAGCACAAGCCGATGGGAATCGCGGATTGGGAACTCTTCAACCTTCGCGAGGACCCGAGTGAAAGCCAGGATCTTTCCCGCAAACATCCCGCGAAGAAAAGAGAGCTCATTGCATTGTGGGACGTCTACGTGAAGAGAAACAACGTCATCATTCCCGATCGCCATATGTTCGAAACACTGGAAGACCAGTTGCCTCCCAGGACGCGGGTGAATGAGGGCTGGCCGCCGATGAATGCCAAGAGGCCGTTCGTGCCACCGAAGGAACTTATTGCCGAATAGATATGATTGAACGGGGCCGAGCCTCGATTTTCCAGATTTGAAAAAAACATTGAACATGAATATAAAATTAACAAACCGAAGGATGGGACTCGCAAGTCTACTTGTGTGGGTCATGGCCGTTTCGCCACAATCAGCACACGCCCAAGGTGACGGGCCTCGCACGCATTGGAAAGAGATGCTGACCGATACGAATATCGTCAATCTGACCTACCTTCACGGCTCGGGTAACGTCAACCCGCTTGATCCGGCATACTCGATGTTGATGGGGGTGGATGCGGACTTTTCCGCTGATTTGTCACTCGTGGGATACTCGCGATCGTTCTCGCTCTTCGATCGGACCGCCATGGCATCCGTCCTTTGGCCGGTAGGAGAACTGCAGGCAGATACGACCGCTGGAATGATCACAACATCGGACTCAGCTCGAGGCTTTGGAGATCCGATCTTCCAATTTGATGTTAATCTGATCGGGGCACCCGCGATGAGGGGGATCCCGGACCTGCTGAGATACGAACCGAAGTTCACCATGGATTTTGTCGCTAGTCTTGCCATTCCGATTGGCGAGTATGACGGCGACTCGTCAGCGAACATTGGTCAGAACCGCTGGTATGGTCGGGTTGGCTTTCCGATGATGTACAACCTCGGTGAGTGGGTGCCTGGTCGTCGCACCACGCTGGAATTCCTGCCCGCCGTCTGGTTCTTCGGTGATAACGACGATTTTCTTGGCGATAACGCAGAAACCGACCCGCTCTTTCAACTCGAGGGGCACCTGACGCGAGACTTCACTGAGAAGTTCTGGGGTTCCCTCGATGCGGTCTACTACACCGGAGGCGAATCAACGATCGGCGCTCTCACGACCACTGAATTGGGCGATCTCGGCGTAGGGTTCACTTTTGGGTATGAGATTAACGAGAACATGATGCTGACTGCCGGTTACACAGTGACAACTTCAGATGGAATGGACGATCTGGACCTCGGCATGTTCCGCATTAATTTAGTCACGGGCTGGCATAACCTGATTGAAGGCATGCAGCGACTGGCGCGCTAGTGCTGTGACTAAAACAAAATGTCGGCGATCATTATTTTCAACTTGGACTTATTCACATAAGGTCGATTTTAGGAGATACCTAAAAAATATCGCATCGAATTGACAGCAGAAGAGCGTGATGAGCTGAAAGCCTTGAGCTGTTAAAAGAGCGCTGCTGCTTATAAAGTTTCCAAGGCGCGGGCGCTCTTGCTCACCGACGAGGGCCCGGTCGGACCGGCTTTCACTGACGAACAAATCGTCTCAAAACCGGAATGATCTTACGGACTATCGAGCGGTTGCGCAAACGGTGTCATGAGTTCGGCCCACTCGAGGCTTTAGAGCCAGCTCCTCGGACGCACGTCTCGCGCAAGCCCGCATTGGACGATGACCAAGAGGCCCGTCTGGTCCACCTCGCTTGCAGCGAACCACCCCCGGGTTGCGCCCGATGGACCTTGAAGCTTTTGGCTGGGAAATTGGTGCAACGCTTTGAGTGGCACTACACCCCGAAACATGGAAGCTGGCTCAATATGGCGGAGAATGAAATTGGCATCTTCGCTCGAACTGTGCTCCGCGATCGAATCGGATCAAAAGAAGAATTTTGCACCCAGAGTAAAGCAGGATGTCAGAGAAGAAATGATACCTCAAACAAGACAATCTGGAAGTTCACCACCGAGGACGACAGGATCAAAATGAAAGGAATCTACCCGACACCCTGATATAGTTGGAACACTAGATGCTTTTGGGGTTGAGCGCTTGAGGGCGTCGTTGAAGGTATCGGAGAGGGGAGGGGGCGTTCTATTTTGCTCAATGCGGGCACCTCGCCCTGCTTAAGGATCGTTGACGAGGAGGGAGGGGTTGTTAGTCTCTGATTTCTTGGATGAATTTCTCTATCTCTCTTGGTATTTATGAAATACAGCTCTATTTCCCTGCTTTCTTTGTTGGTCCTGATCTCGGCTTGTGCAACGGCTCCTCCTTATGACGGTCCTGGTCCTTTTGATAAGACGGCCGATGCCAACGGGCAGGTTGAGCGTTCTCTTTCCTCGGCCCGGAAGGGGGGCAAGCACGTCTTGCTCGTCTACGGAGCCAATTGGTGTTCGGATAGCACCAAGACCGTGGCTTTGTTGCAGTCTGATCCAGAGATCTCCGGCATCCTGCAGGATTCCTACCTTGTCACTCGGATTGATGTCGGTCCGAAGGGCAGTGGCCGGAACGACAGTTTGGTCTCCCGGTATCACGCGACCATTAAGAAAGGCATTCCAGTTCTTGTCGTGCTTGATGGCTCCGGGCGACTTCTCAACGATACGCGTCAAACCCGTCTTCGCGATTCAGATCACAAGGAACCCGACCGCATTGCCGGGTTCCTGAAGATGCATGCTCCCGGTTCGGCGCGCTAACTCCCAGACCGAGTCGTTAGGGCTGCCGATAGGAATCATGAAAAACTTAGTTTTTGGGTGTTAAATTCTGATTCAAAATGTAGTGATAGGGGGATACCTGTCAATTTCTCAGGTCAAGAACGCGGGCTCAATTCCCTGAAAATCATAAAACAAACCAAAAGTCAGTTTCCCTTGGCAATCATCACCCTACAAGCACCCCCATGAAGTTCTCAATATCCAAGTATTTGCCCTCTCTGTTGTCAGGGGCTGTGATTCTGGCATCCAACGCCAGTGCCAAGCTCGTCGCCTGGTATCCTCTCGATGAATCTTCCTCCTCCGCGCTTCCCGTCATGGAAAATGTCGCCGCAAACGATGCCGCCCTGATTGGCTACGACCCGGATCCGGGACTCTCGTTTGTGACCCGTGGCGTGAGCTCCGCTCGTCCGAATCTCGGCCTGGCCTACCAGTTTGATAAAATTGCGGGGGCTGGTGGTGGGCTCGATCTGGGAACCGGAGCTGCGGTTCAACCGACTGATGAATTTACTATTTCCTTCTTCTTCCAGCCCCAGACCTTCGATGCCTTTGATCGCTTTTTGGAGACCTTGGTCGGAAACGACAATAGCCAGCACGGTATGCGAATTGATACGGGGGGAGCGGGCAACCAGGTCCGCGTTTTAGTGCGTTCGGCTTCGGGGCTTAACACGCAGTTTACTCATCCCACGGTTTTAAAAAACGATGGCACCTGGTATTTCTTTGCTTTCCGGTATGACTCTGGCTCAGTCGACGGTGATCCTTTTCAGCTGACTCTCATTGAAATGAACGGGGACCCGGTTGACGAAGCGGCAGTGACGGCAGCGACCTCTGGAGCTGGTGCTGTCCTAAATACGGGTGCGATGGTGGCCCCTCACGCTGGAAACAGTTTGGTCGGAGTGGAACTTCTCGCTGCGACCAACCCCAATAACATCAATGCTGTGATCGATGAGTATGCCTTCTTCGACAATTCGGACGCAAATGGTGTTCTTTCAGACGCCCAGCTCCTCGATGTCTTCAACTTCGGACCTTCCGGAGTTGAGTTGATCTCGTCCTTTACCGCGGACACGAACGTTGTTTCTCCTGGGAATCCGGCGACCCTTTCCTGGGTGGTCGATGATTCTTACGACACCTTGATTTTGGATGACGGAAGTGGAAACACGAGCGATCTTTCTCCTCTCACTACGGCTGGAGCTGGAAACATGACTGTTTCACCAGCTACCACGACGACCTACAGCATCCGTGCGGTCAAAGGAGATGCCGCCAATGTTTCAGTTCTGAAAATTCTATCCGGGGCTGCACCGGAGATTAATTCCTTCACGACCTCGGCTTCACTCATTTCCGCTGGATCTGCCGTTGATTTGAACTGGACGGTGACTGGCGCGGAATCGCTTTCGTTGGATCCCGATGCGGTGGACGTCTCCGCCTTGGTTACCTTAAATGTGACGCCCCCCGCGACGACCACTTACACCCTCTCCGCAACAAATGGTTTTGGAACGACCACTGCTGATGTCGAAGTTGAAGTGCTCGTGGGACCTGTTCCGGTGAATCGCAATATCGCTTTTCTTGGCGGAAATACCGACACTCTCTGGAACGACCTCATCGGGGATCGCAATTGGTCTTTCACCGGTGGATTATTGGGTGATCCGCTGACCACTCCCAGTGCCAATACCAACATTAGCGCATCATATACCACTGGCGGCGAACTGAACGGTGCTGGAACGGGAGCCTATCGGTATCCGCAATTTAGCGCGGAAATCTGGTTCCGCCCCGGTGACCTCTCCGGAGATCATCAGGTGATCTTTGAAACAGGTGGTGGCCAAAACGGTCTCTCAGCCTTGATCACAGATACCGAAGTCCGTCTTCTCGGTAGCACACTTGATGCCCGGACTCTTGATGTCACCATTTCGACAGCCGGACTCAATCTGGCTGACTTTGTGCAGTTGGTAATTACCAATGATTCTGATGCCGATCTATTCACGGCTTCGCTTCGTGACACTTTTGGAAATGTCCGTGCCGTAAGTGAATCAGTTGATGTCACCATGGGCGGAAACGGTGGGGGGCTCTTTACCTGGGCTTCCGGTGTTGTGGGAGCCGGCGTGGCAAATCTCGGCGGGCGGACTGAAGCTGCCGATGCCTCTCCGATTGGTTTGACTGGTTTTTCCGGTGAGATCGGGATCGTCAATGTTTACGATCAGATTCTCGACGACAGCGCTATTGGAGAAGCCTTCGACCGGGTGGCTTCGATTGGACAGGCTCCCGACGGACTGGCCATCACGGAAGTTTCATTCAATGACGCTGCCGACGAGCTGACCATTACCTGGAACTCCATTCGCGGGGTGTCCTATTATGTGGAGTTCTCACAAAATCTGGAAGCCGAGGATTGGTTTGAGCTCGATGGTCCTTTCTTGGCAGAGAGTGATCAGACCACGCAGGTTTTGAGTCTTCCGCCCAATCAGAGCAGGTTCTTCGTTCGGGTCGTTATCGCCGAATAGCGATTGATGACTTAGGGATCAGGGAAGTCATTGCTACCCTGTTCCACTGGTTTCACAGATTGGAATTCATTTGAAAAACGTCCATGTCATCATCTTGTAAAATCGGGGGCTTAGTGTCCCTGCTCATATCTCCGCTGTTCGCTCTTCCTCAGATTACGGAATTCGTGGCGATCAATGCATCGTCATTTTCGGATGGGGACGGGAACACTCCGGATTGGATTGAGATTCATAATCCGGATGCCGGGGAGTTGGACCTCTCGGGCTATCATCTGACCGATGATCCCGAGATCCCAACGCAGTATACTTTTCCAGCGGACACGACCATTGTCGGTGGAGGGTATCTGGTGGTGTTCGCCTCGGGGCGGGAGGATTCCAGTTACATTGATGCCGGAGGTTTTCGGCACACCAATTTTTCACTCAGCGGGCAGGGTGAGTATTTGGCGCTGAGCGCCCCCGATGGAGAGCTCATCCAATCATTCACTCCGAGCTATCCGGAGCAATTTGAGGATGTTTCCTTTGGGATCGGAACTTCCGGCATCCAGACGGTTTTGATGGAACAGGGAGCCCCGTCGACCTGGTGGGTTCCAGATGCAGACATTGGGAGCGTCTGGCAACTTGAAGGGTTTGATGAAGCTTCCTGGACCCCGGCGACTACCGGGATTGGATATGGATCTTTCTATGAGGCGCTTATCGGGGCTGAAGGGGACACGAGGGATGAGATGTGGTTTTCCAATGCCAGTGTTTATTTAAGGGTTCCTTTTGAGATCTCCGATCCTTCCACGATCTCTTCCCTGACTCTCAACATGCGCTACGAAGATGGATTCGTAGCTTATTTGAATGGAGTCCGCGTGGCCGCCGCAAATGCCCCGGAGGAAGGGGCCCTGACTCATACTTCGACAGCGACTGCCGGGCACCCCAATGAGCAGGCCGTGATTCCCGAGCCTTTTGCAATTTCACCAGCCTCTATCGTGTCCGGGACAAATATTCTGGCAATTCAAGGATTGAATTTAAGTAAATCTGGAGCCAATTCGAGTGATTTTTTATCCCTTCCGGAATTGGTCGCTACTGAAAGTGATGCTTCGGGGTTCTACGGGTATTTTTTGGAATCGACACCGGGTGAGGTGAACGGCCCGACTCCTTTGATTGGCTTTGTCGAAGATACCAAATTCTCCCATGACCGCGGGTATCACACCGAGGCCTTCGACCTCGGGATTACTTCGGCCACTCCGGGTTCGACGATTATCTACACCACCGACGGAACCGAGCCCTCGATGGATAATGGAACGGAATACGAGTCCTCAATCGCGATTGATGAAACCGCAACGATACGGGCGATCGCATTTAAAGACGGCTATCACCCCACCAACATTGATACCCAGTCCTATCTCTTCGTAGATGACATCGTCCGGCAAACCAAGCCTTCGGGATACCCGACGACCTGGGGTGGGGGACGGGCCGATTATGACATGGATCCCGATATCGTTGATGATCCGGATTACACGAGCGAATTTGACACGGCTTTCGAGGCTCTGCCGACGCTCTCACTGGTCTTTGATCCTGATGCCTTCTTTGATCCCTCCACTGGGATTTATCAAAACCCCCAACAAGCGGGGCCGGCGTGGGAGCGCCCTCTCTCGGCGGAATTTTTTGTGCCGGACCAATCCGAGCCCGGATTCCAAATTAATGCCGGTGTCCGAATTCAAGGTGGATCGTCAAGGAACACGGATACTCCCAAGCACTCACTCTCACTCCGATTCCGTGCCGAATATGGAAAAGAGAAGCTGCTCTATCCACTTTACAATGATTCGCCCGGCGGAGAGAGTTCGGTCGAGAAGTTTGACCTTCTGCAGCTACGCCCGGAGTATAATTTCGGCTGGATGCATCGGCACTACTATCAGGCGGATCATGCCCTCTACGGTCGTGACCAGTGGGCCAGCGATATTTTTAATGAAATGGACCGCAATGGTTCCCACGGCCGCTGGGTCCATCTCTATTTGAACGGGATCTATTGGGGCGTCTATGACATGCATGAACGTCCGGACGCCGATCACATGGCGAACTACTTTGGTGGCGATGCCGATGACTACGACACCGTGAATTCCTCGGTGGCTACCAAGGGCGATTTGGTGGCTTACAATGAGATGATGAATCTTGCCTATGGCAGTATTCAAACCCAGCCGACGTATGACGCGATCCATGAATACCTCGATGTCGATTCGTTCATCGACTACATGATCTTGAATGCCTATGTCGGTAATCGTGACTGGGATGGTCATAATTGGCGTGCTGCTCGAAAGCGTGAACCGGGGGCGGGGTATCTCTTTTTTCCCTGGGATACCGAGTTTGCAGTTTCCCATGTCCCGGGAGGAGTCTTTGATCCGCCACCGAACTTTTTCACGACCTCACTCTCCACCAATGTCACCGGTAAGAATGGGAATCGCCGTCCCACCGGCTTACAGCAAAGGTTGGCTCTCAATGCAGAGTATCGTCTTCGGTATGCCGATCATGTGAGGGCGCATTTTTTCAATGGAGGGCCACTCACCCCTGGAAGATCTTCCGGGATCTGGACGACTCGATCTGACTTCATGAAGGATGCCATCGTTGCGGAATCGGCGCGCTGGGGGGACTTCCGCAGAGACGTTTCACCGGGACGCTGGAATTCGAGTGATTTCGATCTCTATACTCGTGATGATCACTACCTTCCGACCCATGACTGGCTCCTCGGAACCTATCTTCCCCGGCGGTCCGATATTGTGTTGGGTCAACTCCGGGCCCGGAATCTCTATCCCGACCTGGATGCTCCGGACTTTGCTCAACATGGCGGAACGGTGTCACGAGGGTTCCTGTTGGAGATCACTGCTCCTGACCGTATTCACTATACGACTGATGGATCGGATCCACGATTGACCGGCGGAGCGGTGAGCCCTTCTTCGACATCGCTCTCTCCGGGAGAAAGTGTGACCTTGAATGAATCGACCCGGCTGCAAGCCCGGACCCGGGCCTCGAACGGGGAATGGTCGGCCCTTACCGAAGCCACTTTTATCATTGAGGCGGCAAGTCTCAGCTTCAGCGAGATCATGTATCATCCCGATCCCGAGCCGCTTTCGGAGTTTCTTGAAATCGTTAACAGCGGTGACTTTGACGTTTCACTGACCGGTCTTCGTTTCACGGACGGAGTTGATTTTGATTTTGATCTCCATTCTTCGATCCAGTCGCTGGGTGCCGGTCATCGTTTGTTAATTGTCCGCGATCTTGATGCCTTTCATTTGGTCTACGGCAATACGTTCGACTCCCGGATTGCCGGAACTTTTCAAAATGATACCGCCCTGGCGAATGGTGGAGAGACTCTCACGATTGCCGATACCAACGAGGAGGTCGTTCTCAGTGTGACCTATCATGATGAAGCGCCGTGGCCGACATCCGCAGATGGCGGTGGGCGCTCCCTCGTCTTTGCCGGAAGTGATTCCAGTGATCCGCTGAACTGGCGGCCTTCGACCGAGGATGAGGGGAATCCCGGAACCAGCGACCTTGTGCCATTCGAAGGAGGTTCTTTGATAGACTACGCTCTCACGGGGGCGCCGTCACTGGCGGCCTCTCAGGGGGGAGCACTCTTCACTTATTCGGGAGTGTTGGGGGCGGATGAGGTTGAAATCTCGGTTCAATACTCGGCTGATTTGGAAAACTGGGTAACGGTTGAAACCATGATTTTGAGTCAACAATTGAACTCCGATGGAATTTCCAGATTGGTTACAGTTGAACTTCCTGAAGGCGTTATTGGTTTTGGTCGGGTGATTTTGAGTCCAAGGGAATAAGTGACATTGAGGAAAGAGGATGAGCGGAGCTTTTGAAAGAATGCCCTCTTTTTCCCGTGCAAAAACTAAGTTCTGTGGTCATGTTTCCTTCTTGGAAAGGACCTATGGTTCTCCCGAAAAGTCTCTATTCCCTATGAAATTATCAAGAATCTCCAAATGTCTGCTAAGACTTTGCTCGGTGGCCTTAGTCGCGCTTCCGGTGTCCGCACAGAATTCAGAGAAGCCTGTATCGACTCCCAATGAAGATAAGGGTCAATGGCCCCGAAGCTTTGAAACTTCGAGCGGATACGAGGTTGCGATTCACGAACCCCAGGTTCATGAGTGGCCTGAGTATCAGAAAATCACGATGCGGGCAGCAGTGGCGGTGAAGCCAAAGGGGGGGGATGATCAAAGTATTTCCTATGGAGCCCTCACCGTTGAAGCGACTACGACTGTTGATAAGGAAAAGAGTCTGGTCTTCCTGGGTGAGCGCGAAATTACCGCACTCACCTTCCCAAATGCTCCGGATAGCAATGTCGAAATTGCCTACAAGGCCGCCGTCAGCAGCGTTTTGAATCCCACCCGCCCTCTCACCATCAGCCTCGATCGGGTTGTCGCGAATCTTGAACGCACCGAGCGGCAGAACAGCCCGAAGGGGATTAGCATGGATCCACCGCCGATTTTCTTTAGCAGCGATCCGGCTATTTTGGTCATTTTCCTGGGGCCGGCAAAGTTCGAAAAAATTGACGACAGCTCTCTGTTCTTCGGCGCGAATACCAACTGGGATGTCTTTCTCGATCCTTCCAGTTCCACCTACTACCTCCTTGCCGGGACCACTTGGGTTTCCACTCAGGACATCATGAAAGGACCATGGATCGCTGTGGCCAAAGTTCCTGATGCCATTGCCAGCCTGCCGAAAACCCAAGATTGGCAAGATGTCCTTGCTGCTGTTCCGCCCATGCCCGGACCTGCTCCCAAGGTCTTCGTAAGCGACCGCCCGGCCGAACTGATCCTCACGGACGGGAAGCCCGTCGTTCAACCAATTCCCGGGACCAAGATTATTTATCTCTCGAACAGTGAAAGCGATCTCTTCATGCTTCAGGATTCCTATTATTTCCTCACTGCAGGCCGCTGGTTCACGAGCAAGAAGCCTGAAGGTCCCTGGACTTCGGCAATGGATTCCCTTCCCGAGGAGTTCGCCAAGATTCCGGAGGATCACCCGAAAGGCAATATTCTCGCTTCGGTTCCGGGTACCCCTTCCGCCGAAGAGGCAATTATTGCTGCCGGAGTCCCCCAAACGGCAACGGTGAACCGAAAGGACGCTACCCTGGAAGTGAAGTATGAGGGCGATCCGAAGTTTGTTGGGATCGAGAATACGAGTGTGCAATATGCCATTAATTCTCCGAATGATGTCTTTGTGGTGGAGAAGCAGTACTATTGTTGTGAGAAAGGGGTTTGGTTTCAAGCGACTTCGGCTTCCGGGCCTTGGATGGTTTGCAGTGATGTCCCTGATGCCATCTACTCCATCCCCGCCAGCAGCCCCAAGCACAACGTCACTTACGTGAATGTCTATGAGTCCAATCCCGAGACGGTGACGGTAGGCTACACCTCCGGATATTCGGGAGCCTATGTCGCGGGTGATCTTCTTGTCTTCGGAGCCGGTCTCTGGCTGACCGCCGAGCTTCTCAATCATTGGGACGATCACTACCACCATTGCAGCTGGCACTATCACTCCTCCCACTACAGCTATGGATGTGGAGCCCGTTACAGTTGGAATCATGGCGGATACTATCGTCATGGCTACCGGGCATACGGCCCATATGGAGGCGCCGGTTATGGGGCGGTCTACAATCCCTGGACCGGAGGATACGCCCGGGGCGGAAGCGTGTATGGCCCACGTGGTGGGGCCTTTGCCAGGGAGGCCTACAATCCTTGGACAAATACTTACGGTGCCCGCGTTGGTGTCAGCACTCCCTACGGCTCCTGGGGGCGCTCGGTCGTCGCCCGTGATGATGATTGGGCCCGTGCCGGTCATCGCTCCGGAGCTCGTGGATCAGTCAAGGGCTTTGAAACTTCAAATGGGAGTAAGGGCATCAAAGTGAACCGCCGTTTTGGCAGCGATACATTTTTGGGTAAGTCGAAGAACGATGACATGTATGTGGGTCGTGACGGCAAGCTCTATCGGCGCGATAGCGACGGCAATTGGGACAAACTTCAAAAAGGAGGGTGGGACAATGTTGACCGACCAGATCGCCCGGTGACGGGACGTCCTGGTGGGCCAAATGACCGACCAACGACACGCCCGGGTGGGCCTGCCGGGCGCCCAACAACTCGTCCTGGTGGGCCAACTGAGCGGCCAACGACACGCCCAGGCGTGCCTACCGGGCGACCAACGACTCGTCCGGGTGGGCCAACTGACCGCCCGACAACTCGCCCGAGTGCGCCGGCTGACCGGCCAAAAACTCGCCCGAGTGTCCCGGCTGATCGTCCGACAACCCGTCCAAGTGTGCCAACGCGTCCGACGACCCAGCCGACAACGCGTCCGACAACGCGTCCGACAACGCGTCCGACAACGCGTCCGACAACGCGACAATCTACTTCACGTCAGCTCCAGCGCGACCATAGTGCTCGCCAGCGGACGAGCACTCGCTCAACCAGAACCAGATCCTCTGGCGGCCGCTCAAGAGGTCGCTAGCCAAACAAAAACGAATTATTCCTTGTCCGACCCACGAGGCCTTGTCTAGTTACAGCTCTTCCCCTTGAGCGCGCGAATTCAATTATTCACGCCAGCCAAATTTTGCATCAAAAAAACCATGAAAAAAACGACGATCGCAACACTCACCTTGCTGAGCATCTGTACCTCGATCACGAGAGCCGGAGAGCCTGACATCACCTTGACGCCTCTGACCCCCACCAGGGATTGGGCATTCAGCATTGAAGCCTATTTGTTGGCAACTGCCATTGAGGGTGATGCTTCGATCGGCGTGATTCGAAATGCCAAGGTTGATGTGGGGTTTGACGATATTCTGAAGAATCTCGACATGGGCGCGATGCTTCATTTTGAGGCCGTCAAGAACAACACGTGGGGATTCTATCTCGATTATGGTTTCATGGATCTCAGCGGTGGCACTGAAAATAGTCTCGGAGGCACCGTCAAAGCCGGGGTGAGACAAGGAGTGTTGGATGCGGTCGTCTTTCGTCGTTTTGCGCCAGCGGACTACACCATCGACATTTATGGAGGTGTGCGTTGGTGGGACAATAATATCGATCTTGAGATCAACTCGGCTCTGTTTCCGGGGACGACCGAGGCATCTGTCTCTGAAGACTGGATTGACGCCATCGTGGGGGCTCGTCTTTTCAAGCCAATCTCCGAAAAATATACTCTGACTTCGCAATTGGATCTGGGCGGCTTTGGTTTGGAGTCCAACTTTACCGCTTCAGGATCCGTGGGATTTCAGTATCAAGCGTCGGAGTCGATCATCGTGGATTTTCGCTACAAAGCGACATGGGTGGATTATGAAAGCGGCAATCTCGGGACTCCCGGGAGCTTTGCTTACGACACCGTGACGCACGGACCTCTCCTTGGTCTTACCTTTAAGTTCTAGGCGGCACTAATGTGTCCCCTCGATGGCCTGCGCTCAGCGATCACATTAAGGCAGCGAAATAAGCGCGTGCCCTGCTCACCGGCGTCACTTGGCTAAAGCTCTCCGACGATGCGGGAGGTAACGGAACCGACTTCGATCAACTGGATTGGGAAATCGCGGAAAGCGTCGTGAACCTGAAGCTGGCCTATCGTGTCATTGACGATGGAAATACGACTTTTGATGTTCTGGCCGGAGCACGCTATTTCCGTGCAAAAACGAAGATCGATATCAAGGGAGGACTCCTTGACGGGCGTGGAGTTGACAATTCCACCGATTGGATTGATCCCCTGATCGGCTTCAGAATGAACCACCAGTTCAGCAAAAAATGGAATGGAATGCTCCGGGCTGACATTGGTGGCTTTGGAGCTTCATCCGATCTCACCTGGGAAGCTTTTGGAGGAATCGGCTATCAGCTCACTGAGACCGCGAATCTCTTCGTAGGATATCGTCACCTCGATATGGACCACGACCGGAGTATTCTCTTTGACGCCCAAATGAGTGGGGCTGTTATGGGTTGTAGGTTCTCCTTCTAAGTTTTGCCTTCAAGCTGGATCAGGTCAAAAGACCATTGACCTGGTTCCCAATGGCGCAGTGTCCGGCCGAGTCTTGAAACGACAATTTAGAAGCACACCCACGCACCACCAAACCGCAGGTGAACCGCAGTCGCGTATTTCTTTAAAATATGCCTCTGTTGATATGATCGCCGTAAACTGATGTCTGGCCGAACCTTCCGATAACCGTCAGGATAAGACTGTGTTGTTCATGTCCCTATCTCCAAGCGCTTTCTCTCTATCGTGAAACAGCTGCCCATCAACGATCCGGGTTCGTATCCTGAGGAAATCCAATGGCAGAACGCCGAGAACCTTGTGGTGGCTTCCTGGACACTGGAACTTTCTTCCAATCCTGAAGCGTTGTGGCCTTTTCTTTCTGATACCAGCAGCCTGAATGATCGGCTCGGGCTTCCGGAGATGGAGTTCGAGGAAAGGGAGGGCCATCTCTATGGGAGTTCGGGGAGAGGCATATTTCGGCAGGAATGGGTCGAGGTGCCGTGGGAATGGGAGGTTGGGAAATGGCTTGCCGCAGAACGCCGTTACCGCAAAGGCTTCGCCCTCGCCGTTCGAGTACGCTATCGACTCGATGACCACGAAGGGGGCACCAGGCTCAACGTATCGATGGAGTGGTTACCTCGATCATGGTGGTCGCGCCTGATCCTAAAACGCGCCAACCTCTGGCTCCGTGGGCGGTATGAGCGCGCGCTTCACGAACTGGATGAGGTGGCAGGAAAAGAGATCGTCGAAAGCGCCCCTCCTCTTTCACGGGGAGACCCGGGAGTTGATGAAGATCGACTCCAGAGGGGGATTCGCGATCTGACCGAAAGCGGGTTTTTTGAAGACGAGATCACTCGGTTGGTGAATTACATCCGCTCCGGCTCCAATGAGCAACTGTTTCGCATCCGCCCCAAGCAACTCGCCTTCGAATGGGGCGTGCAGTTGCAAGATCTGCTGGCGCTGCTTCTCCAGTCCACACGCGCCGGGCTGCTACGACTTTCGTGGGATGTGATGTGCCCTCATTGTCAGGGTGTTCGCAAAGAGTCCCGCTCACTGGGAGATCTGAGAGAACTGGGCCGGTGCGATGTCTGCGACATTGATTTCAGTGCCACCTCGCTTGAGTCGATTGAAGTCACTTTCCGTGTGCTCCCCGAGATCCGCTTGGTTCGAGAGGTTTTCTACTGCTCGGCCGAGCCGGCAAAAAAGCCGCACATCTTTGTGCAACATCAACTCGAGCCTGGCGAAACCTATGAAACCAAGCTGACTCTTTCTCAAGGACGCTACCGGATACGGCGTGCTCTCGGCAAGGAAGCGATGACCCTGTTTGAAGTTAACACGACAGCGGGCGTGGAATCGCTGACCTGGCACACCAATGAATCGGCCAAGCCACCTCCCTTGTTGGTGAATCCCCGGGTGGAATTGAAGCTGGTGAATCCCGAGGCCGAGGCGGTCGCCGTGGTCGTGGAGAAAATCGCGGAAGATTCGGCGGCCCTTCGTCCCTCGGAGCTTTTTAACCTGCAACAGTTTCGTGATCTTTTTTCTGAGGAATCCATCGCTTCCGGCCTAAAACTGGAAGTGGGACACCAGACATTGTTGTTTACCGATATCGTGGGGTCGACGCGGCTGTATCGGAAACTGGGGGACACCAACGCTTTCAACGTGGTTCACGCTCACTTTGTCATCCTTCAGGAAATCATTGGTTCGAAAAGAGGGGCTGTTGTCAAAACCATCGGAGATGCCACAATGGCTGCATTTCACCGGCCCGAAGATGCCCTCGAAGCGGCCGTTGAAATCCAGAAAAGATTCCCTGGGAATCAAGAGAGCAAGGTTCCTTTGACCCTGCGGATTTCCCTTCACCGGGGAATCTGTCTGGCTGTCCGCCTGCAAGCGAATATCGATTACTTCGGCGATGCCGTGAACTACGCGGCAAAGATGCAGTCTGTCGTGAGCTCGGGGCAGATTGGGTTGTCGGAGGATTTCGCTTCCCAGCCAGGAATTGCCGACAGCCTGCAGACCCTCTGCATGGCCGTCGAAAAAATACCATTTTCTCTGCTCCCGAACGACGATGCGGAACCTGATCGTGTCACGCTGCTGAAGAAATTGGCACCGGACAATTCCTAACCGGGCTCCACCCGCCCTGCACGCGGTTCAGAAACTCAACTGTCGTCAGAGGCCGCGGAGAGGTGACCTATCCGCAACCGGCGCAGAAGATGGAGATTGATGGGCTGCTCTACTTCGTGACCAAACAGCAGGGTCAGGCACGGGAGATTGACACGTGCTACGAGGCCGGGGCCATTGGATACTACCTACATCGCAAATTCGTGGCGATGGGAGTGAGCAACCTTGTGGTGCCGCCGCAGGACAGGGATGAGCGGGCCCGTTTGTGATGGCGGGCGAGAGGGTGTCGAGCCGGACATCGGCCTTTTGTTTTTTGGGGCCGTGGCACTTAAAGCCATGATTTGTGATCTTCGAATCGAGCTCTGCGGCGTGATTTGGCATGTCATCAGGCGGGTCAATGACGATTGCCGGGATCAAGCAGTGCATAGTACTTGGCATGGAATGCGTGGCGTAGGAGGTCGCTCGTGCTCATTGTATGACCATGAGAGTGTTGTGGCTTGTTCTACCTATCGAGCTTTCGGATGGTGCGTGGCGTGTCACGACACCCAAGATGGCACGGAATGCCATGATTGGTGATGGGGAGAAAAGAGCTCTCCTGGCGAATCGGGTCGTAGCATCCGGCGATCCCGGTCGGCCCGAAAAGCAAGCCACCTTCCTCACGATTAACCCCCAGTTTATCAGCTAACAAAATCCATGAAACCCTATCAAAAAATTGTCGTTGCCATCGATTACTCGGAATCATCGAAAGTAGCGCTTTTTCAGGCTCTGCAAATCAGCCGAGAATCCGGAGCGAGACTGATGGCGTTCCATGCGATTTCTCCCAGAGAACTGGAGAACTTCGCAGTCTACTACACCGTGGGCCGTGCTCCTTTGGTGGAAGAAGCGCTCGAATTTTTGGAGAGATGGGTTGAGGAGGTGTTGGGAGAGAATCACGGAGTCATCTGTCAGGTTCGCGAAGGTGTTCCCCATCGCGAAGTGTCGGACCTCACCCAGGAAACCGGATCCGACCTTTTGGTGATTGGATCAAAAGACCACGCCGAAGCTCCCGACCGATCCGGCAAGTTCGCAATCAAGTGTTTACGCTTCATGACCATTCCGATTCTCCTCGCCAGAAAGGGATGGGATTACCCCTACTCACGCATCGATGCCTTTGTTGATTTTTCAGCGTCCACAGAATCTGTGATGGCAGCAACAGATCGGATTGTCGGCTGCCACGACCCGGAGGTTCACATCGTTCATGCGACGTCCCCCCCGTGGCTACATCCGCCTCGCTACCGTATTCTCGCCGATCCCAACGGTCTTGAAGAACAGAAAGCACAGTATCGCGAAATCCTTGAGGGCCAGCTTGAATCAGTTTGCCAAAAATTCCGGGATCTTCTCCCGTCACCCCCAACCGCCACGGTGCTTGAGGATGAATACCACGAAAGAGCGATTCTAAATCATCTGTCTGATTCCCAAACCGGCCTTGCAATTCTGGGTCGAACCGGTGAAGGCGCCAAAGGAATGAAGAATGATTTCCTTGGCGGAACAGCTGAAGCCCTCCTCCGCTTTGCCCATTGTTCGGTTCTAACCATCCCCGTATTAGACTAACCAAAAATACCAGTAATTCCATGAGCACCATTCCATCCATCCTCGTCGGCATCGACTATTCCCCATCTTGCGGGAACGCGCTCCGAGAAGCGGCCCGTCTTTCGAATGCCGCGAACAGACCTCTTGTTTGCTACCATGTGCTTGATGAGGGAATTCTCAGCGGATTCAGGAAATTTAATTCCTATGACGAAGGCGGGATTGTCGATTACGCGAGGGAAAAACTAGAGAAGTTTATTCAAAAAGTCATCGGGGCGGCGCACGAAATTCACACCGCTATTTCTATCGGGCATCCTTTTGAAGAGACTCTCAAAATGATCGAAGAACATCACGCCGAGATGCTTGTTTTGGGGTCAAAGGGGTTGAGTCGCTTGGAGGGGAGTCATGTGGGCAGGCTGGCTTCCCGTTGTCTGGGAATGGCTCCGGTCGAGGTGCTTTTGGTCCGGAAAAACCAGGATCATCCTTTCCGCGTGATTGCGGCAGGTGTCGACTTCTCGGAGAATTCAATCCGCGCCGCCCGGCGAGCCGCGGAGATCGCCAGGCAGGACTCAGCCAGTCTTCGTCTCATTCACGTGTATCGTCCGGTCGTCTGCTTGAACGATGGATTCGGGGGGCTGGGCTCCTCTTTTCCCGTCTCCCTGGAGCCATCAATCATCGAGGAATTCGAATCGCGACTGGAAAAGATCGGTTACGAACTCGGGAAAGAATTTGATCTTCAGGAACTCAGTACAAGGGTTCTCACTTCGGGGAGAGTTTCCCACGAGATCGAAACCCATCTCGAGGAGATGAATGCCGACTTGATCGTATTGGGAACAAGAGGTCGGGCAGGTTTCAAACGACTCCTTCTTGGGACAACGGCCGAGTCGATTATGAGTCACACTTCTTGTTCCGCTCTCGCAGTGAAGCCCGGGGATTTCCATCTTTAACAAGGGGGGACTCGAGCCTGGACTTCAGGTTGTCGAACCAAAGGGTCTTGGTGCGCCATGTTTTTGTGACGGAGATCATGGATTCGTGGACATTAGGATGGCTTGAGTTGCTTGTCCCCGAAAAAGGGGTGGGTTGGTTGAACGATTCCTCCCGATGGTCATGTATTGGACATTTCCATGATGAAGTTCCCTTTTGTGTTTTTAGGAGTGCTGCTGGCGGGAAATCCCGCTGTTCAGGCCGTGACGATGGACGAGGCCTATTCGGTTCTGAAGCCGGCCGAGGCCACCCGGTCGGAGGTCAGGAATCCTTCGGGAATTCAGGGCCGTGTTTTGACCGGGTATCAAGGATGGTTTAGGACACCGGGAGATGGCTCCGGGATGGGATTTTACCACTATAGAAACGGTCGCAAGTTTGAACCGGGATCGTGCACGATCGATATTTGGCCTGATCTCACCGGGTTTGACGAGGACGAGAAGTTTGATACGCCGTTCAAGCACAAGGATGGAAGCACCGCACAGGTGTTCAGTTCGATGAACCCCAAGACGGTCAACCGCCACTTCAGGTGGATGAAGGATTACGGGATTGATGGGGCCTTTGTGCAGAGGTTCGCCTTGGTGGGGGCAAAGGAGTATCGCTCCTATGAGCATCTCAAGTCGGACAATCAGAAGTTGATGAATTGCCGCAAGGCCGCCAATGCGAACGGACGGTGTTATGCCTTAATGTATGATCTGTCCGGATTGAAGGATGATGACTTTGAGCGTCTCGCCCGTGATTGGAAGAATCTGCGCAGCAAGATGAAGTTGGGAACTGATCCAAATGATCGGGCTTATCTCAGGCAGAATGGCAAGCCGCTCGTAGCGATTTGGGGTGTCGGCTTTGACGATGATCGCGGTTATAGTTTGGCAAAGGCCGAAGACTTCGTTCGGTTGCTGAAGGACAACCCAGACTGGGGTGGCTGCAGTATTATGCTTGGAGTGCCTTTCGGGTGGCGGGAGCAGGAGCGTGATGCCACGAAGGATGAGAATCTTCACCGGGTTTTGAAACTGGCCGACATTATCAGTCCCTGGTCGGTGGGGCGTTACAATAGGGTGGACTTTAAAGACGGGAAGCACGTCGGGAATCTCGTGAAAGACCGGAAGTGGTGTGAGGAAAATGAGATCGATTACCTTCCGGTCATCTATCCGGGCTTTAGCTGGCACAACATGAAAGGGGACAAGCTTGATTCGATTCCTCGCAAGGGGGGGCGGTTTTACTGGGATCAATTCGTGGCGGTGCGTGCGGCGGGGATTGCGACCGCTTATGTCGCGATGTTCGACGAGGTCGATGAGGCAACCGCTATTTTCAAAGTGAGCAACAACCCGCCGGTGGGCGGCGGTTCCAGGTTTCTAGACAATGAAGGGCTTCCTTCGGATCACTTTCTCAAGCTCTCGAAGAAGGGCGGGGAACTCCTAAGAGGAGAGGTTCTCTCGAAGTGAGAGCGCCATTGTCCCCATTTTGGGGACTGGCAATTTCAGGTCTAAAAGGATTCTATCGTTCGTCATCTTCATGAGTCATCTATCCATCGCTTGGTCAAGGGTTGCCTTGATCGCCTCCCTATTGGTCTGTCCGGTTTTTGCGAAGAAGCCGCCCAATGTCATCTTCCTGGCGGTTGATGACATGAACGACTGGATCGGTTGCTTGGACACGACCCCGGGAGCGATCACTCCGAATATCGACAGGCTGGCAGGGCGTGGCGTGAATTTTTCGAACGCCCATACTCCGGGGGTCTATTGCGCGCCGGCGCGGGCCGCTATTTTCTCGGGGCAGTTTGCTTCGACGACCGGGTGTTATCAATCGGCAGATTACTTCACGGACCGTCCTGAGATCGAAGGTTTGCAAACCAGTTTTTCCAAAGCGGGATACACCACTTTGGGAGCGGGCAAGCTCTTCCACCATCGTGAGGGTAGTATCGATGTGCGGGGATGGGACGAGTTTTTCCTGAGGAAACAATCGCAACGTCTTGCGGGTTGGGCGCTTGATTCATGGAGCAAGGAAACCCCATTTCCCGATCCCTTTCCGGCCAGTATTTTCAATAAGGGGAAGAAGGTGACTGGTGGGCTTTTCCTCGAGTGGGCTGGTTTGCCAAATGAGAAGGAAGAGGAGATGGCCGATACCATCCGCATCAACTGGGCGGTGGATCAACTTAAGAAGGAGCACGAAAAGCCTTTCTTCCTCGCCTGCGGCATCTACGCACCACACTTTCCCAATTACTGCCCGCAGAAATACTTCGATCTCTACGATCGCGATGAGATCGAACTGCCTCCCTACAAGGTGGACGACCTCGATGATCTTCCCGAACGTATGAAGCGGGCCAAGACAGCTCGTTCAAAGATCCACAAGGAGCTCGAAAAGAAGGGCGCCGTCAAAGATGCCATTCACGGCTATCTCGCCTGTATGAGCTACGCCGATGCCATGATGGGGCGCGTTCTCGATGCGCTGGAAGCAAGTCCTCACGCCGATAATACCATCGTCGTCTTGTGGTCCGATCACGGTTACCACCACGGTGAAAAATACGACTGGGGAAAGCACACCCTTTGGGAGCGGACCTCGAATGTTCCCTTCATCTGGGCTGGGCCGGGAGTGGCCAAAGGCGCGAAGTCCGATGTCACCGCAAGTCTCATCGACATGTATCCTACCTTTGTCGAAATGTGTGGATTGCCGAAGCCACATCAAAAGCTCGAAGGAACATCCTTGCTTTCGACGCTCGCGAAGCCCGCGGAAGCAAAGGATCGCGATGTTTACCTGCCTTACATGGATCCCGGTGAGTTTGCGATTATCAATAAAGACTGGCGGTACATTACCTACGGCAATGACGGTGAGGAGCTTTACGATCTGAAGAACGATCCCAACGCTGTCTCTTATACACATCTGACGCTGCCGACGATCTACTCTGTGTAGA
>CAJXVQ010000042.1 GCA_913060685.1 uncultured Verrucomicrobiales bacterium | reverse complement strand
TACGAGATCAGCCTCGGTCTCGTGGGCTCGGAGATGTGTATAAGAGACAGATTTGCACACCGTTCCGCCAGACATAAACCGTCTTGTCCGCGTAGCTCAAAAGGATACTAATCGGGCCATGGAAGCTCTTATTGGGCTCCCAGACGACTTTCCCTTTCGGCACCGACTTGTCGGCCGGATCGCGCGCTTCCGAGTCCATCAAGATCGAGGCCGGGCCCGCCGATTTCGAGGGCGTCGTTTTTTTACTTGTAAGCACCACCGTCGAACCGTTCTTCATCTCGCCGTAGATCAGTTTGGAAAATTTGTAGGGTAAGCGGATGCAGCCGGCCGACGCGGGATAGCCAGGCAACTCGCCAGCGTGCATCGCGATTCCTGTCCAGGTCAGACGCTGCATGTAGGGCATCTTGGCGCCTTTATAGATACTCGATTCGTGGTCAATTTTTCGTTGAAGAATCGTGAACACACCGCTGGGGGTGGTCTTGCCCTTGCGACCGGTGCTCACTGTGGAGCGCGCGATCTGCACGCCGTTGCGGTAGGCATAGAGCATCTGGTCATCGATCGAACACACCACTAACAGCGGCCCGTTGGGTGAGCGCTCCGGGTGCCACTCGAATTCTCCCGGCTTCAACTTTGGCTGAACCGTAATCGCTGGCGGAGCAGTGCCCTGTGCTCTTGATTGGGCGATCCCGCCAGCATTAAAGAAAAGGGCTGAGGTGAGAGCAAGCGTGAGCATTTTCATAAAGAGCCGAAGATAGGGTGAGCCCCAAGGAGACGCAAGTGTTCGGGGCACAATGGCGCCAGATGATCATCATCCGGCAGTTGGTGTCGCCGATGGCCATGTAACAGCAACCACGACGAAAACGTGGCGATCGCCGGGGAGTTGGAAGGCGATGCCCGTCGGTGACACTGCTCCGTGCAGGTCACTGATGAGACTGACAAGGGTTCCATCGCCGGTTTTTGCAGCCCATGTTTCGAGAGGATGGACCGTTAGACCCTCTCCAACTTATAGGGAGGAACCCGTCCGGAATTCCATTGGCAGGCATATAAATCGCCTTCTTTGTCCACGCAAACATCGTGCACATTATGAAAGTGATCTCCATTTTTCATGAGGGGCTTGAGAGCATCACCCTCGTACTCGGGTGCGTCAGCACCGGGGGCTGAAACGACCCTGTCATTCTCATCCAGCACGAGAACGAAGCCCTCTCCCTGCCACATCCGGTAATCATTTTTCTTAAAACCAAAGCAAACGCCCGAGTAGAGTTCCTTGCCCTGAATCACGGGGCGACTCATGAACGCACCGGGAAGGTAAACGCTCCTCACAAAATTCCCATCAAGGTCGAACCACTTAAACTCGTTCTTAATTCTGGCGGTGCACACCAACAGAGGCTCCGGTCCCCGCGCATCAAGAGCGACGCCATGCGCCTGCATAAAAGTCGACTGGTTCACCGGCTGCGTGCTCTTACCGCCAAAGCGTTTCACATACTCTCCGGCCGCAGAGTATTTGTAGATGTACTGCGAGCCATAACCATCGATCACATAAATTGATCCATCCGGACCAATCGCCGTTTCCGTAGGCGAACTGGGAACGTCCTTCCCCTTTCGAGCGAGAGTCCGGAGAACCCTCCCTTGCAGATCGGTTTGGACAATCCGCCCGCCCGTATCAGTGATCCAGAGCGACTCCTTTCCGTCATTCACGTGATAAGTGAGCCCATGGGCATTCCCCATTTTGAGGGTCCACGAATCGACCAAGGCACCATCCGTATCGTAAACCAAAATATTGTTCCGACCCTCATCCGTCAGCAGAAAAAGACGACCATCGGCAGCCTGAATCATCTCGTGGCAATTCTTAATCGGGAACTTCTTATGGTCAGCCTTGGACCATTGCTTGTCCAGACGATACCGGAACTCCCCATGCCCGATGATAACCGGAGCATCCGCAGACTTAAACGACGTCAAAACCATCGGAGCGGACATCCCCGCAACCTTCACCCAATCTCGACGATTCATGAAGAAACTGTTTATTCACAAAGGCTTTCCTGACAAGCGCATTCAAAGAAAAACGGTGGCAGTAAAAAACAACAAACCGTCACCGGACAGCCCCGAAACGATCCACCCAGGAATCCATTCCGATAAACGGGCTGGAGGAGATCTTAAAGGGAGCCTCAAGCACCTCAACTCCATCGTAATTTCATAAGAGTTTCAACTTGGAACAAGACACGTTTCTGTATATCTAATTCTCCTTAATAAACTAAGGGAGACCCTCTTATGGAGATTCAGTAAAAAGGATCCGTAATTTTCAGCAGACTCATGAAACATCAAAATACCTTCACCACAGCCTCGTTCCTCCTTACTGCGCTTCTTGGTGGTGCACATGCCCAGGAACTGGCCCCCGATGACGCAACGATCGTTGCCAACCTGGGCGTGTGGTTCAAGGATGCCGCAAATTCTTTCGATAGCGAGACCGGTATCTGGGCCGACTCCAGCGGAAACGAGAACCATGCCGAACCCGTAGGTGAGGTCAATGTCAACAGTCCCGTTACCTATCTTGGTCCGACCCTCGGGACGATCTCTGGCGGGGCCTTCTCTGACGAAGATGTCGCTTCGGTGCACTTCGCCAATGATGTCGATGACCTGCTGATCGCCGCAGAGCTCAACGGGGGCGCAGGCTTGACCGACCTAACGATCTTCGTCGTCTACAATGTCAACTTCCTCACTGCCAACCCCAATCTTACGCGCTCGGTCGGGATTGGTTCTATCGCTGCGATACAGGAAAATCCTGGCAATCACTTCAACTTGGCGGGCGACCCATCAGTCCGCAAAGACAACGGCCAATTGGGATCCGGCACCTATAGCGAAATTTTTCCAAGTGAGACAACCATCATCCGGACAGCACGTATGACCACGGCGGCGGTCGATGAATGGTTCAATACCGACGGCACCTTGAAGAATGCGCTGAACCTCACCGGTTCTTCCTACATGACGAGCAGCGATGATTTCTTTCTCGGAGATCTGCGCGCCGGGGCCACCTCCATCCCGGGTTTCGCCGCCACCGCTCAAGCGGACTTCGACATTATTCAGACGCTCATGTACACGGCCGCACTCACTGACGATCAGGTCGCAGGCGTCAACGAATGGCTGGAAGCCCATCTCACCGGAGGAAGTGGCACCGCCGGCAACGATCTTGTGATCACCGGGATCGTCCTTGCCTCCGACCAGCTCAGCGCGGAACTCACCTGGCACTCCAAGCCCGGTCGGTCCTATGCGGTTGATATCGCCAATGATCTCGACGATTCCTGGCAGGAACTGGACGACTCGGTGCCATCCGGCGGAGCCGACACCACGAAAGTCGTGCCCACTTTCGGCGGCGCCAATGCTCCCGATCCTCTTCCCAAAAAGGTCTTTTACCGCGTGCGGCAACTTGCACGATAAATGAACTGCGATTCCCTCAATCTCGAAAATACTTAAGAAAATGAAAAAAATACACACGCTCGCAACTTTCGCCTGCGCCGGCAGTTTCGCGGGTGCCACCACCCTCGCACCGGATGATCCAACCATCAGCGGTTCATTTGGGCTTTGGCTCACTGATGCTGCCAACAACTTTAGCGGCGGCACCTGGAATGATTCCAGCGGCAACGGCAACCATGCGGCCCCCGTGGGCACGGTAGGTGGAACAGTGACCTATGCAGCTCCGGCCTTGGATCTCGGTACAACGACCGGAGACCACAACACCTCCTCGGTCGCCTTCGCCGGCACTGCCGACGATCTCTTGGTCTCTAGTGGGATCTTCGGTGGATCGGGATCCAATTCGTTAACCGTCTTTGTGGCTTACCACGTGACCACGATTGGCGGTAATGCCAACCTGACACGACCCGCCGGGATAGGCTCGGTCGCCGGAACTCAGGCCAACCCTGGCAATCATTTCAACCTCGCCAGCGACCCCTCGGTCCGCAAAGACAATGGCCAGATCGGGTCCGGCACTTACGGCGGCGCGGCACCCGTCGGTAGCCCGTTCATCCGCATCTCGCGAATGGACGCAAACGGCGTCGATGAATGGTTCAATACCAGCAGCACGCTCAACCCGGTCCTTACTGATGCCGGCATCCAGTATACCACATCGAACGATGACTTCTACCTTGGCGATCTCCGAGCCGGCGCGACTTCAATCCCGGGCTTCGCGGCGACAAGCACCTCGGACTTCGCCATCAGCCAGGTCATCGTTTACGACTCAGCGCTCTCGGATCAACAGATCGCCG
Organism: uncultured Verrucomicrobiales bacterium; assembly: GCA_913060685.1. Taxonomy (GTDB): domain Bacteria; phylum Verrucomicrobiota; class Verrucomicrobiia; order Verrucomicrobiales; family Akkermansiaceae; genus SW10. The sequence goes on along the minus strand of CAJXVQ010000042.1, from coordinate 17,577 downwards.
ACATCAATGAGTGGATGGTCACCTCCATCCCGGAACCTGGCAGCATCACACTAGTGGCACTTTCCGCTCTTGGCGTCTTTCGTCGCCGACGCTAGAGTTCCTCTTTCACCATGATTCAAAAAATCCGCGCTGCGATCATCGCGATCAGCTGCTCTGTCGTCGGATCCCAATTCGCAGCGGCGGCCGAACTTTCCCCGGATGATCCGAGCATCGCCGGCGACCTCGCACTGTGGTTGCGCAACGCGGATGTCGACTACGACCCGGGCGCAGGCCTATGGCTCGATTCCTCCGGCAAAGGCAACAATGCCGATGGCATCGGGATGGTTGGGAGCGTTCTCTGGTCAACGCCAAACCTCGCGACCATCGCCGGTGGCACACTCACGCCGGACGAACTCGATAGCGTCCATTTCAGCGGTGGGACCAATGACATACTCGCCGCCACCGGTCTCAACAGCGACAGCGGTTTGTCTGAATTGACCATCATCGCCGTTTACGCGGTCTCCGATAACCAGAACCTGACCCGCCCGGTGGGCTTTGGCTCCATCGCAGCCACGCAAGCCAACGCGGGCAATCACTTCAATCTCGCCAGCGATCCATCGATTCGTAAAGACAACGGGCAGATCGGCTCTGGCAGCTACGGCGGATCGATTCCGCTCAACACGCCATTCATTCGGAGCGCGCGCATGGATGCCGGTGGTGCTGATGAGTGGTTCAATACCAACGGCACCCCGAACGCCGTGCTCACCAACTCCGGCGCGGCCTTCACCACCAGCACCGACACTTTCTACCTTGGTGACCTGCGTGCCGGATCCACCGCAGTCCCGGGCTTCGGCGGCACCAGCACTGCAGAGATCGATGTCATCGAAGTCATCGTCTACAAGTCGGCGCTGACAGATGCACAAATCGCCGACATTAACGAATGGTTGGTCGCCAACATCAGCGGCGTCCCCGCTCCAAAGATCAACAGTTTCACCGCAACGCCGAGTTTGATCGCCTCCGGCGAATCGAGCACTTTGGATTGGAACGTCGAACGTGCCGACTCCGTCTCGATTAGTCCCACCATCGGCGACGTCGCCTTCATCGGAAATAGCTCCATCTCTCCGACCACCACCACCACCTACCTGCTTACCGCCACGGGAGCCGGTGGAATCACCACCGGCGAGGTCACCATTGGCGTGGACGTCCCGCTTGGAACCCCAATCATCACCGAAATCGTTGCCATCAATAATAACGGGTTGGAAGACGAGGACGGCGATCGCTCGGACTGGATCGAGATCCACAATCCCAACGCCTTCGACCTCGATCTTGGTGGCTATTATCTCACCGATGCCTCGCTCGCCCAGACGAGTTGGCAGCTTCCCGCTGGGACGATACTCGCCGGTGGCGAGCACTTTATCATCTTCGCCTCCGGGAAAGATCGCGCCACCACCGATGCCGAACTGCACACCAACTTCAACTTGAACAGCAGCGGCGAAAACCTTCGGCTCTATGCTCCCAATGGCACCACGTTGGTCTCACAACTGAATTTTCCACAACAAATTTCAGACATCTCCTACGGGATCGACGACACCGACACGGTCCGCTTTATCACTCCGACTCCGGCCGCACCCAACGGAACCGGCTTTAACGGGAAAGTTGAAGACACCAAATTCAGCATTAATCGTGGCTTCTACGACGAACCACAGAACGTCGCCATCACCTCGATCACTCCCGGCGCTGAGATCCGATTCACGACTGACGGCAGCGAGCCAACCGAGACAAGCGGCACGGTCTACAGTGCCCCGATTTCTATCACGACCACGACAACCCTTCGTGCTGCTGCTTTCAAAAGCGGACTGCTTGCCACAAACGTGGATACACACACCTACCTGTATCTCGACGACGTCATCCGCCAACCGGCCAATCCGTCCGGCGCACCATCAAGCTGGGGAAACCGCAGCGCGGACTACGCCATGGATCCCGACGTCGTCGATGACCCGGCCTATCGTGACGAGATCATCGACGGATTGAAGAGCATCCGTACGCTCTCAATCGTAGTGCCCAACGACGAGTTTTTCAACAACCCGCGCGGTATCTATGCCAATCCAGGAGGACAAGGCCGCGCCTGGGAACGCGAAGTTTCATTTGAATTTCTTCATTCGGATAATGCTACCAACGACCATCAGACCAACTGCGGCATCCGGATTCATGGCAACGGTTCCCGCAGCGCCAGCGGCCAACCGAAACACGGTTTCCGGGTCGAATTCCGCGGCGAGTACGGTAGCAAGAGCCTCAACTACAAGCTCTTCCCGGACACCAATGTCGACGAGTTCGACAGCATCATCCTGCGCGGCCAAAACGCGCACGGCTGGACCCGATCATCCCAAATCAGCAACAACGTCGGCACCTCGGAGCGCGAGCAGTCGCAGTATATCCGTGACTCCTTTGCCCGCGATATCATGAAGGACATGGGACAAACTTCCGGCGAAGCCACTTACGTCCATCTTTTCATCAACGGCCTCTACTGGGGGCTCTACAACCCCGTCGAATACCCGCGCGCGGCCTATGGTGAATCGCACTTTGGCGGATCTGATGAGGAATATGACTCGATCAATCGCCGCACTGTCACGACCAAAATTCTTGATGGCACCTTTGACGCCTGGAACGAAATGCAGGCTCTCGCAAACTCCGGACTGACGACCCGGGAAAAGTACGAGGAAATGGAGAGTCACATGAACATCGACAACCTGATCGACTACATGCTCATGCACCAATACATGGGCAGTCGCGACGGACCTGATGTTTTCAACTCCAACAATATGCGCGCGATCCGCAAGAGCCGTGGCGACAACCTCACCACCTGGATTGGCATGCCGTGGGACATGGAGGCCAGCATGTTCGAAATCGACGTGACCCGAAACGTCAATGTCAATGACCCGAGCACGCTCGTCCGCGTCTATACCAGGCTGCGCGAGAATCCCGAGTTCCGTCTTCGTTACGCCGACCGTGTGCGCCGACATTTTTTCAATGGCGGCACACTCACGCCCACGCGCGTCGCGGCCATCTGGGAAACTCGAGCCGACGAGATCTTTACCGCCATCATCGGAGAGTCCGCGCGCTGGGGTGACTTCCGCCGCCCGGCCCATCCTTTCACCCGCGACGACGAGTGGCAACAGGAGCGGAACCGCCTCCTCGACAGCTACTTTCCAACCCGCACCGAATTCGTGGTCGACCTGCTACGCAGCAACGACCTCTACCCGGACACGGCCGCACCTGACTTCAGCCAGGCCGGTTCCCAAGTCACCATCACCGCGCCCGCCGGTTCGATTTATTATACCATCGACGGCAGCGACCCGCGCGAGATGTGGTCCGGCAATGTCGTCGGAACAGAATACACCACCCCCCTGACCTTCACTCAATCAACCACGGTCAAAGCCCGCGTCTTAAACGGTGGCGAATGGTCGGCACTCACAGAAGAGACCTTCCTGGTCGGCACCCTTGCCTCCTCAAGCAATATTGCCATCTCCGAGATGATGTATCACCCCGTAGATGAAGGCTCCGAGTTCCTCGAGCTCGCCAACATTTCCTCGGGTCCAGTCGATTTAAGCGGTGTCCATTTCGAAAGCGGGATCGACTTCACCATCCCAACCGGGACGATCATCCCCTCAGGCGGATTTTTCCTCATTACTGATTTTGAGAATAACACGGCCCTCGATAACAGTGGCGAGTTGATCACCCTGCTTGCGGCAGACGGTTCGATCATCGAGAGCTTCCGCTACGACGACAATGCCCCGTGGCCGGAAAGCCCGGACGGCTTGGGCTCGAGTCTCACCCGGATCCTGCCACCAGGCGCTCCCGATGATCCGGCGAGTTGGCGAGCGAGCGTCGGACCCGGTGGCTCGGCAGGAAGCACCGACGCGGTGCCATTCACGGGTGCCCCGGATGCCGACGTCGATCTTGATGGCATCAGCGCACTGCTCGAGCACGCCTACGGCACCAGCGATACCGTGCCCGACCTTGAAGCCAGTCTCTTCACCCTCAATCTGGATGGGGCATTAAACCTGTCTCTCCAACAGAATCTCGCCGCAGATGACATTGAGTGGAGTTTCGAGTATTCGTCTGACCTGGAGAATTGGTTACCCGCCGGTGTTGATCTCGTTTTCCAAAGCACCACGGACAATGGGGACGGCACCGCGACGCTCCAATTCTCCAGCGCTCAAATTTTGGTGGAGAGACACTTTTGGCGGGCACGCGCCACCAAGCGATAGCGCTGCCTGGGAGAAATTGTGGAATTGGATTTAGAGTCTGGAAAAGTCCTCTGGAGGTCTTCGCCCCACGAGCACCCCGGTGCCACAGCCGCCTGCCCGCGATGTTTGCCACCGGAGAGATGACGCTTTGGAAAGATGACGCTTTGGAAAGGAAAGTGACGAAGTTCCTATTCTTGGGTCAAGCCGTTCCCCCGGAATCGAGGGCATCTTGGTCCCCTTGCGAATGACTTGGGCTATTTCTTCTTTTTCGAAGAATTCTTGGAGTAGGGACCACCGAGCTGGTTGATGTTCTCAATATCCTGGCTACTTAAATTTTTGTTCGCAGCATCGTACGCAATCTTATCCCACTGGTTTTGGGGATGATAGTGCTTTTCGCGATCTCCGTCATGGTGATGATGATGATCTCCGTGGTGGTGGTAATCTCCGTAATCGACAACGACAGGTGGTCGGTAAACGGAATAGACAGGGAGGTAATTGACGGAAGGATCGTTGCCATTGGTCGGAGCGCAACTTTGTAGGTTGAACAAGGATACGGGAAGAAGAAGGCCCAATGCAAATTTCATCATGCGGGGGGATGCTACGATATCCAGCTGCTTGGTCGATCTCTTTTGTAGATCACACGCACTGATTCATCGAGGCTCCTTTCTACATCGAAGGAAGCATCACCAGAGGAAAAGGCGCCGGAACTTCCGGTGCCTTCCCACTTGATTTCATAATTCGATCAGTCCTGCATTCCGCGGGCCCAGTGGGGTTGACCATTTTCGATCGCGTAGGCGAGCACCTTGTCCCGGAGAGTTCCGGTCTGCACGTCGAAGAGCTCCACCGTGGCGGGTCCGTGGTTGCCACGTGACTTCACCACGATCTGCTTCTTCTTGTTGGTAAAGTGAAAATTCTCAACGTTGGGAGCGGCCGTTCGCACCGTCGAGACGGTGCGCCCACCATCGGTGATAGTGACCTGACTTTGCCCCTTGGAGGCCTTGTAATTCCCCCGGTTTCCTGATCCCGACTCGCCTGAGTTGTGCGGTTTGTAGTTCCGGTAAGCCGTCTTGTAGCCGTTCGAGAACGCGTCCATCGTCACGTAATCATACAGCGAAGAGTGCCTGGAGTAATCGCTCGACCTCCCTTCCCGGGCGTCGTTCCGGCCCATCTCGTAACCCTGCGTGTAGGCCGTCTGTAAATTCCCCGTGAAACTATTGCCCGGGGAAAATGCCCCCGGTTCATAGTTCAGTCCACCCTCAACAGGAACGACACAGCTGGAGAGGCTGATGGCCCCGGCGGCAGATAAGATTAAGGCGGTACATTTGAATAACTTCATGAAGCGAGGGTTCGTGTCTTTTTTCGTTCTGTCAAAAAAAAGTTCCATGAATTCGCGGTCATCCCCTATCGGCTTGACTTGAAAGTGATGAAACCTGACGAAAGGGTGTCATGTTTCGTTACCTCATCTCCGCTCCCTTCCTCGCCCTCCTTTCCTGTACCGCCGTACCTGATGGCGCGGGCCCCGCCGACGCAGGGAAAGCGTACAGCAAGACCCATATCCTCCAGGGCATCTCGTTTACCGTCACCTGCCCCAACAACAGTTCGCTCAACACGTTGACCATCACTCCGACGGGACTGGCCGGCGACAACAAACCCATCACGGTGGAAGCCGACGGCTCCATCACCGGCTCGGAAGTGGCCGACCTCAATAGCGACGGCTCTCCCGAGATCTACGTCTACGTCAACTCCGCCGGCAGCGGCAGCTATGCCTCCCTGATCGCCTATGGTGCCAACAACAAGAAATCGCTCAGCCCGATCTACCTCCCCGAGCTTTCCGATGATAAGAAGAATTCCAAAGGCTACATGGGACACGATGAATTTCGCGTGGTAGAGAACTCCTTGGTTCGCCGCTTCCAAACATACAAGGACAGCGACTCCAACGCGAAGCCGACCGGTGTGACACGCCAACTGCAATACAAGCTCAAGGCCGGCGAAGCCGGCTGGATCCTGCGACTCGACAAAGCCACTGAATACTAATCCCTCTGCTCCCCAACCCCGAATTCCCAAATCCCAATGAACGTTAATTCCTTCCTCCGCTTCGCCGCACAAATCTCTGCGGCCGCATTCCTGACCTGCTCCGCCTTTGCCGAAGACCGCCAACACAACCCAAACTCCTTCACCTGGAATCCGAAGCTCTCGGAAAGTGGGCCGGTTCTGGTCACGGTCAGCCTTAGGAGCCAGGTTGCCGCGGTCTACCGTAATGGCATCAAGATCGGCTCCTGCGAAATCAGTGCCGGACGCAAGGGGCATGAAACCCCCACCGGCGTCTTCCACATCCTGAACAAGGACGCCAATCACCACTCCAAAACGTATGGCAACGCCCCGATGCCCTACTCAGAGCGCCTGACCTGGGATGGCGTCGCCCTGCATGCCGGAGGCCTGCCCGGCTATCCATCCTCGCACGGATGCATCCACCTGCCATATGAGTTCTCCAAGAAGCTCTTCGGCATCACGCACAAGGGCACCACCGTGGTCGTCACCAACGACACCCCCGACGTCCACCTCTCCGCCAATCATCGAGTGGCGTTCCAAGGCGGTGCCGCCGCAGACTTCACCTGGAATCCGCAGGCGTCTCCCCAAGGACCCATCTCGCTCCTTTTCAGCAAGGCCGACAAGCGCCTCTTTATCGTGCGAAACGGAATCACAATCGGCGAGTGCCCGGTTAACACCAGTTTCTTTTCCAAGAAGGCCAAGGGCACCTCGGCCTTTGTCTTTTCCGGCTGGAAGGTGGAAGGCAGGAAGCACACCGCCGAGTCGCAGTGGCACCAGGTCGGCGGTGCCAGGGACAATCACACCACCGCTCTGAACGAGTGGTTCAAACTCGATCCACGTTTCCAGCATATCCTGCAGGCCCTCGTCGTGCCGGGCACCAACCTCGTCGTGACCAGTGAGTCGGTCACAAAACAAACGCGCAGCGACCCGGGCTTCCGTGTCCTCCAGGGACCCAGGGAAGAAGCCGCCGAGAAGAAGTAAGCGAGCTCCAAGAGGCCGCCCGAAGTTTCCTTACCAATCGGTAAAATCAATTCTCCGGCGTTGAAAACAAGGCGGCGGGCCCAAGCTCTCCACCCCAAAAGTAGATTTCCAGCAATTATAACAAGGGCGAAGAGAGCCGGAAAAAATCTTCCAGGAATTTCTGGAAATTTGAACGACGGCCCCATTTCCCAGTATCCAGTAATTCCGAATCATCGATGTAGGACTGCTGAAGCGTGTGAAGTTCTTCGCCAAACTCCCGACCATAGATGAAGCTCGCCACTTCATAGTTGATCCAGATGCTGCGCATATCGAGATTCACCGTGCCGAACATCGAGATCCGGCGATCCGCACAGATCGATTTTGTGTGAAGCAGCCCCTTTTTATAGAGATAAATTTTGACCCCACACTCCATCAACTCGTCATAGAATGATCGACTGGCATAACGTGTCAGGAGCGAATCCACCTTTTCAGGGACGACCATCGACACCTTGACACCACGCGCCCCAGCACCACGGATCGCTCGAAGCAACGAATCGTCAGGCACAAAATAGGGAGTCGTAAGAATTAATTCCTCACGCGCAGAATTCACGGCTGAAAGCAGCATTTGCAGCAACCCATCCCCGGTCTGGCCGGGGCCGGAAGGGACAATCTGCACGTCGCCGTCACCCTCGCCAGCCCGATCGACCTGATGAAATCCGGCATCCTTTGCGACATCGATCACACTCTCGCCCGTCTCCAGATTCCAGTCTCCGATCATGGTCAGGGCAAGTGGAGCGACAGCCGAACCTTCCATACGGACCATCGCATCCACCCACTCGCCAACATGGGCATCCTGTTTAAAGAAATGAGGATCCACCAGATTCATGCTCCCCGTCCATGCAATGCCATCGTCAATGATGACAATCTTGCGGTGTAACCTCACATCGTTACGACCGAAAAGGAGTCTTACGGCTCCGGTGGGTAATGCCTTCCGAACGGAAACTCCGGCATCGCGCAAGCGTTGTGGTTGTTCCCCCTTCCACCACGGTGACGCACCCAGGGCATCGATGAGTAACCGGCAAGTCACCCCTCGCCCGGCGGCAGACACGACGGCGTTCAGGACATCATCTGCAAGTCCGCCCTCATTCCAAATATAGAACTCCATCAAGACACTTCGACTGGCCCCCTTCACATCCGCCGCGATGTGTGTGAGGATTTCTTCGGTATTCCCGTATAGGTGCCCTTCCGCTCCACATACGGTGGGCAGCCCCACCAATAACCGTCCCATGCGGTCCATCCCCTGCGCTTCTTCTGGATGGCGACCCCAATCGACATTGGTCAGACCGCGATCCTCCAAAACTTTGGAAAGCTCAATGAAGGACTCTTTGAGCAGAGCAAGCCGTCGAATTCGCTCCTTGCCGATCCTCTTCTCTCCAATGAGGAGATAGGCAATCGCCCCCAATCCAGGAAGCGCCGCGATGAGGAATAGCCATGACAGGGCCACACCCGTCGCCGGACGGCGCATAATCACCCGGATACACAGGGCCGGCAAAATCAGCCCATGTGAAATCAGAAACCAAACAGAGGGGTGAAACAAATCTTTCATTCGATAAGAAAAGGTGAGCGATGGTCATGCTCGTATTGGCACTATGACTTGATCTATCAGGCCATGGCCTCAAGGATGATGGCTCGAATCAGGGGGCGGCGCAATGGCAGTCCACGCCGTTCATTTACCTATCAGATCCTTAACAACATGTCCAAGAACGACTCAGATCGACACGAAGTGGAAGATGACACCTACGCGAGTGGGGATTTCTCACAGGGGGCTCCGAAATCAAAGTTTCCAAAGAGTGAGAACAATCCACGTAATGCCTATGCGCTGGTTCACGATGAACTGATGCTGGACGGCAACTCACGGCAGAATCTCGCCACCTTCTGCCAGACATGGGAGGAACCGGAAATCCACAAGCTGATGGACGAGTGCCTCGACAAGAACATGGTCGACAAGGACGAGTATCCGCAGACTGCGGAGATCGAAGCCCGATGCGTGCGGATGCTGTCCGACCTATGGAATTCAGACGCCGGAGAGAACGCGGTCGGAACCTCGACGGTGGGATCGAGCGAAGCGGCAATGCTCGGGGGCATGGCAATGAAGCGGCGCTGGGAGGCGAAACGCAAAGCGGAAGGCAAGCCATACGACAAGCCCAACCTGATCACCGGGCCGGTGCAAGTCTGCTGGCACAAATTCACGCGCTACTGGGACATCGAACATCGTGAGATTCCATTGGAAGGCGAGCGCTTTATCATGACGCCGGAAGAGGTGATGAAGCGGGTTGATGAAAACACCATTGGGGTCGTGCCCACGCTTGGAGTGACATTCACCGGGCAGTTCGAACCGGTGAAAGCGGTGTCCGAAGCTCTCGACCAGTATCAGAAGGAAACGGGGATCGACATTCCGATTCATGTGGACGGAGCCAGCGGAGGATTCCTGGCACCGTTCTGCGCCCCGGAGCTGGAATGGGACTTTCGTCTGGAGCGGGTGAAGTCGATCAATGCCTCGGGTCACAAGTTCGGGCTCTCGCCGCTGGGTGTGGGCTGGGTGATCTGGCGTGAGCCGCGGGACCTTCCCGAAGATCTGGTGTTCTGGGTTAACTATCTTGGTGGCAACATGCGGGACATTGCTTTGAATTTCTCGCGTCCCGGCGGACAAGTGGTCTGCCAGTATTACAATTTCATTCGACTGGGTCGTGAGGGATACGCGAAGATTCATGGCGCGTGTTATCAGACGGCACAGGCGCTCGCTCGTGAGGTTGAAAAACTCGGGCCCTTCGAGATCATCTTCAGCGGCAAGGAAGACGAGGGAATCCCGGCTTTATGCTGGAAGATGAAGGATGGCGTTGATCCCGGATTCACCTTGTTCGATTTCGCGGATCGCCTGCGGACTCGAGGTTGGCAAGTCCCGGCCTATTCGCTGCCGGCCGATCGTCAGGATCTGCCGGTGCAACGGATTCTCGTTCGTCACGGTGTCAGCATCGATCTTGGCATGCTCTTGATCAAGGACATGAAAGAGGCGATGGCGTATTTCAAAAATCATCCGCAAGCCACGCCGTTGACCAGCGAAGAGGCTTCGGGTTTCAAGCATTGATCGAGGAGTAGCCCCGACGCGTAACATCCTGCCAACTGTGATTCGATCAAGCAAAGAGGAAACCGTTCAATCAATTGGTCCGTCGCCGTTTATCACACGGCACGCACTACTAAGAAACGGTCGTGAGCATGGCGTCCTCAGCTCGCGGAATCATCGTAAGCGGTTGATCGAAGCAGAGCTTGAAAGAGCGGTCGCGCGAGGGAGAGGGATGCTCCGCTATCTCTGGGCACCGGGGCAACTGAACTGGTGGATTGGCACGGTGTTCGCCCTTGGGGCCGCGCTTTTCATGGCCGGATGCGTGCTCGTGCTGTCACCTGGGCTCGCCCCCGGATGGTCTGCCAATGCGAACGCGGTATTCTTCGCTGGTTCGATTCCCTTCACGAGCGCGGCGTATCTTCAATTGTTTCAGGCCGCGAATGCCGGGGAGTTCAAGCTCCATGGCGCGACTGACAAACGACGCCTTTGCTTTTTCGGGTGGCGGCCCCGGGAAATTGGCTGGCTGGGTTGCGCGCTTCAGTTTGTCGGCACCCTTCTGTTCAATCTAAACACCTTCGACGCGATGATACCCGGGCTGAACTGGTTTCAGCTGGATCTGTTGATCTGGATTCCCGACATGGCCGGGTCGGTTTTTTTCCTGCTGTCGGGCTACCTCGCATTCATCGAGACATGCCACAAACACTGGGCTTGGAAACCCGCTGAGCTTTCGTGGTGGATCACGTTCATCAACTTGCTCGGCTGCGTGGCGTTCATGATCGCGGCGGTGTTCGCTTTTGTTCCCGCGCCTCCGGCCGGATTCGATGGCACCACGATCGGAACCGGATTCACCTTGATCGGGGGCGCCTGCTTTTTCATAGGATCGCTTCTGATGCTGCCGGAAGTGGGGCGTGCGAAACCGGGAACTCAGCGATAGGGATCGCTGCGATCACTCTTTGACGCCATCAGCGACGACCCGGCATCGTCAAAACCCTTTCTGTCAACGAGAAAGGAAAGAGTATCTCTTTCCGTGGGCACGTCACGAAAAAGAGACATTCCATGGAAAAACAGCTCACCTGAAGACGTTCTAAATTTCGAGGAAGTCAACAACCCTCGAGTTTCCTCTTCCCGCTCTATTCCATGAAATCAATTTTTTTACTCCTGACCACGCTCTCTATCGCTCACGCCGGGATGATTGCCGAATGGAATCCGACCCGTGAAGGCATGAATGGTCAAAGTCTTATCCCCTCCGGCGAAGCGGCAGAAACTCCCCAATTCGATACCGACGGCCACCTCATCTTTGCTGCGGCACAACACCTCACCCTCCCCGATACCACCGCGAAAGAACTCCCCTTTTCCTCCTTCGCCGTCGAGGCCCGCGTCCGCATCGACCAGGCACAAAAATGGGGTTCCCTCATCAGCTACAGCCAGGACAATGGCAGTCACGAACGAGGCTGGATCCTCGGCTACAATGGCTCCAACTTCGCTTTCCGTCTCTCCACCGGAGGCCCCCTTCTTGAGGTCGCGGCATCCGCCCCCTTTGAGCCCGGCCACTGGACCCATCTTTTCGCGACTTACGATGGAAAAAAAATGTCTCTGTATGTCAACGGGGTTCTTGCAGCTTCCCGAGAGAATTTAGGACCGATTGCCCTTCCTGAAATCCCCACCCCTTTCGTCATCGGAGCCTACAAGGACAAGGACGAATTCTACCCCATCACCGGACGCATTGACTTTGTCAAAATCCACGACAGCCAACCCACAAAAGAAGAATTAGCCGCCATCGCCAAAAAGTCCGCCGGGGTCTCCTTCTCAGTCCGCCCTGCCGTTCGATTCCTCGCTCCTGGAAAAGCCCTCCTCTTCTGGGAAGCCAGCCACCCGGGCAAGGCCATCATCGCCTACGGCCCCTCCCGTAAGCTTGGCACGATCGTCGAATCCACCGCCAAAAAACTTCGCCACGAAATCCTCCTCGAAAACCTCCAGCCCCACACCCGCTACTCCTACCGCATCAGCTCGGAAACCGAAGATGGCCCCAAGTTCAGCCCCATCTATGAATTCGACACCGGCATGAATTACATGCCTCAATCCCTCGCCACCCAAGTCCACCCCCTCGCCGAGAACTACCTCAAAGACCTCCCGACTCAACCCGGTTTCGCGGTCGTCGTCGGCCTCACCGATGGATCCCTCCTTCCCGCCCTCGCTTCGCAGAGCCAACTGAACGTCACCGCCTTCGACGACGATCTCGCCCGCATTAACTCCCTCCGCAAAAAACTCACTGCCAAAGGACTCCACGGCTCCCGCATTACCCTCATCCATCTCCCCGATCTTAAAAAAATTCCCCTCACCTCCTACGTTGGCAACCTGGTCTGCACTGAGCGCAAAGAACTCCCCTGCCCGTCCTCCGAACTCGTTCGCCTTACCCGCCCACAAGGCCGTACCGCCCTTCCCGATGGCACTTTTACGACGCGCGATCCCATCCCCGGATCCGGCGAATGGACCCACCAATACGGCCCCCCCTCCAACACAGCCTACTCCGGAGAGCGCCTCGGAGGATCCCAAGCCACCGGCGAACTCGAACTCCAGTGGATCGGTCGCCCCGGCGCGAACTTCGGCATCGACCGCCAGCCCCGCATGTCCGCCCCCCTCGCCACCAACGGTCGACTCTTCCATCAGGGTCTGAACCGCCTCATGGCGCTCGACGCCTACAACGGCCAAATTCTTTGGGGCATGGAAATTCCCGACCTTAGGCGTGTCAACATCCCGCACGACTGCGCCAATTGGTGCGCCGACGACGACCATCTCTACGTCGCGATCAAAGACCTCCTATGGGTCCTTGACGCCGCCACCGGCAAACGCGTCACTACCTTGAAACTCACCGCCGCCCATAGAGACTCCCACGAATGGGGCTACATCGCCCACGAAGGCAATACCGTCATCGGCTCGTCCGTCCGCCACGGCGCTGAATTTAAGAAATTCTTCGGCGACGCCTGGTATGACAAAGTCGGTCGTGATTCCGACACCGCCAATGTCCTTAGCGACAATATTTCCGGCTACTCAAAATCCACCTGGAAAGGCAAGTGGTCCTATGGTCGCGGCCTCATCATCAACCCCACCATTTCCCTTTCCGATGGAAAGCTCTGCTTCCTGGAGTGCCGCAATCCCGACCTCATCAAAGACACCTCCGGCCGCGAAGCCACCCGCAAGCTGTGGAAAGACATTCACGCCGTCTGCCTCGATGCCACCACCGGAAAAATCATCTGGGAAAAGCCCTTCCCCAAAACCCTTCTCCGCACCGACGAGAAGGGCTTCATCCAAGTCTCCTACGGAGCCATGACCAGTGAGGGCTTCCTCACGACCCTCTCCGAAGGCGACACCAACGAACAAGGGAAACCAACGGGCAAGGGCATCTTCAGCTACCACTACTTTGACCTCGCCGATGGCAAACTCCGCTTCCAATCCCAGACTGCGTGGCGCACCAATCATCACGGATCCCACATCTCCCATCCTGTTGTTTACGAAGACAAGGTCTACACCGATCCCACCGGCATCTCCCTCCCCGAGGGCAAGCCTCTCGACCATAAATTCGGCCCGCGCGAAGGCTGCTCTGCCGTCGTCGGCACCAGCTATGGTCTCCTCCTACGCGGGATCGATCGATGCCTCACCTTCTGGTCCCACGATCAAAAAACACCCACCCACTGGCCACGACTGCGGCCATCATGTTGGCTCAGCTTTCTCCCGGCCCAAGGTCTCTTTCTCGTCCCCGAGGGCGGCGGTGGCTGCTCCTGTGGTGGCTGGATGGAAACTTCCCTCGCCTTCATTCCCCGCAACAATTCCGGCATCACCGGGTCCGAAGAGCCAAAAAAATAACCAGCCATGATTCGTTCAACTCTTGCTCTCCTCGTCCTTTGCTCCGTCACTACTGCAAAGGCCGTATCATGGCCCACCTATCGCCACGACAATCGCCGCAACGGCGTCTCCTCCGAACCCTTGAAGCTTCCCCTCGCACAAGCCTGGACCCATGACGGCGGAGCTCCCCAACAAGCCTGGACCGGTCCCGCAAAGTGGGACGCCTTCTCTGCGAACGAAGGCCTCCAGTCCATGCGCAATTTTGACCCCTGCCACTTCACCACCGCAGCGCACGACCTCATCTACTACGGGTCCTCAGCCGACAACGCCGTCCACTGCCTTGATGCCAAAACCGGCAATGAAAAGTGGCTCCATTTCACAAACTCCTCCGTCCGCTTCCCGCCCACCATCGTCGGGGAAAAGGCCTGGTTCGGATCGGACGATGGCTTCGTTTACTGCGCCGATGCTCTCTCCGGGAAAGCCCTCTGGAAAAAACGCGCCGCCCCCTCCGATCGCCTCGTCCCCAGCAACGGAAAACTCATCTCCCCCTGGCCTGTCCGCACCGGCGTCACGGTTGAGAATGGCCGGGCTTGGTTTGCCGCCTCGCTCCTTCCATGGAAAATCTCCTACCTCTGGTGCATCGACGCCACCACTGCGGAACAAATCTACCTCACCGAGCACAATGGCGTCACTCTGCAAGGTGCCATGCTCGCCGGCGGCGATCGCCTCTACATCCCACAGGGACGGGCCGCACCCGTCGTTTTAAAACAAGACGATGGCAAGGCTACCGGCACCATCTCCCAAGCGGGCGGCGTCTTCTGCCTCCTCACCGAAGACAACCAACTCATCGCCGGTCCACCCAACCAGCGCGAACGTAATGAACAACTCCGCATCGCGGATACAACCTCCGGCAAGCGAATAGCGACCTTCAACAACACCAACCGCGTCGTCATCGCCAAGGGGAAAGCCTACCTCCACTCCATCGACAAACTCCAGTGTCTCGATCTCACCCGCAAAGGCAAACTGGAAGCCGCCCTCGCCATCCGCCAGGCAGAGCTCAAAAAACTCGACCCAAAGGTCGAGACAAACCTCCCCAAAATCGAAGAGATCAAAAAGGCCATCTCTTCCTCTCAGGCCGATCTGAAAAAGTGCCTCCTCTGGCAAATTCCTCACCCGGCACCCTTCGAACTCGTCATCGCCGGAGATCAACTCATCGTCGGCCTCGACAATCAGGTCTCCATTCTCAACACCGCCACTGGCAAAACTCTTTGGCAGGAGAAAGTCACCGGCAAAGCCTATGGCCTCACCCCGGCCGAAGGCCGCCTCATCGTCTCCACCGACCTCGGCCATATCCACACCTTCACCGCCAAACCGTGAAGCTCCTCCTCTTCTTTCTCATCTCCCTTCAGACCTTCGCCTGCCAGGTCCCCGTTTTCCGCTACGCCCTCGAACGATGGCAGGCTGATCCCTTTCGTCTCCAATTGGTCACCACCGGTGAAGCACCACCCGAACTCACGAATATCCCCGACCACCTCAACCTTGAATTCGAAGTCCTTGACCTCGCAAAACTCACTGCCAACCAAAAACTCGCCGTCGTTGGTCTCGAAAAAATCACGGAAACTCCCTCCTTCCTTCTTCACCCGCCTGAAAGCTGGAAGGATGCCGAACCTCTCATCTTCCAGGGAACTGAATCCTCGCTGAAATCCATCCTCGACTCCCCCCTCCGGCAACGAATTAAACACGATCTTCTCGATGGCGAATCAACCGTCTGGGTTCTCGTCGAAGGCTCCGACGAAGCCGCCAATGAGGCCACCTTCCAACAACTCGAGGAGACCCTCAAAAAAGCGCAATCAGAGATCAATATCCCCGATGGTGTCATCCAGGCCGATCAAGTTGGGAAAGTCGGTGACGACATCAGCCTCGATGACGTCCTCCGCTCCACCATCCCTCTGAAAATCTCATTCAAGATCGAGCGGATCAAACGCCTCGACCCTGCCGAACAAGCCTTTCTCCGCATCCTCACTGCCGATCGCCGCATCCCACCCGCCGAACCTCTCGTCATCCCCATCTTTGGTCGCGGCCGCACCCCCGGGCCCCTCCTTGGAAGCAGCATCACTCCCGAAACAATCACCACCGCCTGCGAGTACCTCTGTGGAGCCTGCTCCTGCCAGGTCAAAAGCGGCAACCCCGGCTACGACCTCCTCTTCCAGGCCAACTGGCAGGAAAACCTCCAATCCGGCCTCGTCGTCATCGACAAACAACTCCCCACCGTCCTCCCATCCCTCAACGACGAACCAACCTCCCCGGAACTTCAAAAATCACCATCGGACAAAACCGCTCTCGACTCGTACTTCATGACTTTCCCCGGTCTTCTCTGGCTTGCGATCCCCATAGGGCTCATCATCGGCACGATCTTCCTCCTAAAAAAATCTTCCTGAGCCCCCGACAATCTCCGATTGCCTCGACTCAAAACTTCTCCTCAACAAACTCGACCTCCGAAGAGAAATGTAAATTGTCTCTTCTTTATCACACATATCTCCAGTCTCGAATTTCGAAGATTTTGTTTCACCCTTCCCGTCTGTATTTACCCCGCAATTTCCAAACCTGTTCACCCGGCCCATCAGACACCTCTAAATCTTTCATCCTATTTGCGATCAAAACCCACTTATGAAAACACGCAACAATGTAAGATCCGTTTCGATTGGCATCATTATGACTCTTTGTTTCAGCGTGATAGGAACGTTGGATAAGACCTACGCCGAGTCACTGGGTGAACAGTGGAGAAGAATCGACGATAGAAGTGAAGAAGATGCTCATTCCGTTCTCGTTGATGGCGAGACGACATTCGTCGCGGGTTCGGGAGGTTTGATTTGGTCTTCAACTGACAGAGAGAGTTGGGTAGTCGAGACTGCGGGACTAAGCGGAGATCTTTTCGACCTGGTAAAAGGCGGGGAAACTTTGGTTGCAGTCGGTCTTGATGGCGGGATCATTTCGCGAACAGCCGGTGGTGAGTGGGCCGCCCGGGCATCAGGAGTGACCGCTAATTTGAGGACAATTACTTACGGAGATGGGATCTTTGTGGCAGCAGGTGATGGCGGAACGGTAGTACGTTCAACGAATGGAGAAACCTGGACAGCATGGGAAATTGAGACAGATGTTCGGATAAATGATCTTCTTTGGGATGGTTCCAAATTTCACGCAGTGGGGTGGGAAGAATTTGTCGCAACAGCTCCAGTAAATGGAGCATGGACGGTGCATCCACAGATACCATTGACCAACCCCCTGAGAATCTTCGAATCGATCCAAAAACTGGATGAAGGGTACTTCATCAACGCTGTCTCTTATACACATCTGACGCTGCCGACGATCTACTCTGTGTAG
>CAJXVQ010000041.1 GCA_913060685.1 uncultured Verrucomicrobiales bacterium | reverse complement strand
GCGCGTGCTCGATGTCGCGACCGGGACGGGAGATTTGGCACTGGAGATCCAGAAGAAGTGTCCCGAAGCCAAGGTTTTAGGAACGGACTTTTGTCCGGAGATGCTGGCTCACGCCACTAAGAGCGGAGTTCAGGAAACGCAGGTCGCTGATGCCATGAATCTGCCTTTTGAGGACGGCGAGTTCGATGTCGTAACTGCGGCTTTTGGTCTGCGGAATATGGAGAACTGGGAAGGAGCACTTCGTGAGATGGGGCGGGTGATTAAGCCCGGTGGTCATTTGCTGGTTCTCGATTTCTCGCAGCCACGAGGGATTTTGAAGAGGCCCTATGGTTTCTATTTGAACAATGTCCTGCCCAAGATTGCGGGTCTTTTGACGGGGCAGGGCGGAGCTTACAAATACCTGGCAGGCTCGATCGGAGAATTTCCCTATGGCGATGACATGGTGGCACTTTTCGAGAAGGCCGGATTGGCTGAAGCAAAATGTGAACCTCTCAGCGGAGGAATTGCTTCGATTTATACCGGGGTCAAACGATAGAGCTGTTCGCTTGCTGGCGAATTTGTGAGCAACAAGTCCCTGAAATTGCTGAAAGAGAGATTTGTGAGCTCAAGATGTCTCTTTGATCGGACTTGCCGAGGAGTGGAAGTCCGCTAGTTTCGCGGCATGAGCATTACGGGATACGGAAATCAGTGGGTTTGCGATTTGGTTCCATATGAGCCGGGCAAACCGATTGAAGAGACTGCGCGCGAGTTGGGGCTGAATCCTGAGGAGATCATCAAGTTGGCAAGCAACGAGAATCCGCTTGGACCGTCGCCGAAGGCGCAAGAGGCGATGATCAAGGAAATTGCCAAAGCCCACCTCTATCCTGATGGCGGCGGATATCGCTTGCGATCGGCGCTTGCTGAGAAGCACGGAGTTGAGTTCGAGAACATCGTTCTCGGGAACGGATCGAATGAGATTATTGAGTTGCTCTGTCATTCGTTTCTGAAACCGGGGGCATCCTTAATTGCTGCCGAGCACGCCTTCGTGGTTTACAAGCTCATGGCCACTCTTTTTGGTGCGGATTATATTGAGGTTCCAGATCCGGGATTTGTGCATGATTTGGATGCGATGCTGGAGGCCATCACGCCTGAGACCCGTTTGGTTTTCATCGCGAACCCCAACAATCCTACCGGAACCTTGGTAGGCCAAGAGGAAATCGACCGGTTTATGGCAGCTCTCCCGGAGCACGTCATTGCGGTTTTCGACGAAGCCTATCATGAATTTTTGAAGGATGCTCCCGATGTCATCCGCTATGTCAAAGAAGGTCGAAACGTCTGCATCATGAGAACATTTTCGAAGGCCCAGGGGCTTTCGGCTTTGCGCATCGGATATGGAATTACCACCGGAGAACTGGCAGGGATGTTGAATCGTTCGCGGCAGCCTTTTAATGCCAATGCAATTGCACAAGCTGGAGCTCTGGCTGCCATTCAAGATGAGGAACACATCTCGGCGACTGTGAAAAATAATGCCGAGGGGTTGGTGTTTTTTGAATCTGCTTTTGCGGAAAGAGGTTGGGAGTTTGTCCCGAGTCATGCGAATTTTGTCCTCGTGAAAGTGGGCGATGGCGATCGTGTTTTTTCCGAGCTCTTGAAAAAGGGGATCATTATAAGGGCGATGAGAGGTTACAAGTTGCCAGAGTGGGTCCGTATTTCCATCGGAACTCCTGAACAGAACGAGCGATGCCTTGAGGAGCTTGATCAAGTTGTCGGGGATTAGATCCCGGTGAATCTTTATTGAACTTAATCACCCGGATCATCTTAAGTAGAACCAGCGTTATCGTGTCTGTTACAATTGCTGCCATTGCCAGCCCGCCTGGAATGGGGGCTGTTTCGATCATTCGTCTTTCCGGACCCTCGGCTTTGGAAATTGCGCAGGCGGCACTTGGCCGCGGCAAGCTTCCGGTTCCGAGGTATGCCGGACTTCGGAGAATCAGGGATGACCATGGGCGGGTCATCGATGAAGGAGTTATTTTAGTCTTCGCAGGTCCGGCAAGTTACACGGGTGAAGATGTTGTCGAGTTTACGGGACACGGAGGGATTGTCGTGACGCGAAAGGTCCTCGAGAGATTTCTCGAGCTTGGGGCAGAACCTGCCGGGCCGGGTGAATTCACCCAACGGGCCTTTATGAACGGGCGGATGGATTTGACGCAAGCAGAGGCGGTCATGGATCTCATCTCGGCGCAAACTTCCCTGGCTTTGCGTTCTGCCAACGAGCAACTCGAGGGAACACTGGGAAAAACCTGCGAGGGCATTCGGGCCAAGCTTCTGGGAGCAACGGCTCATTTGGAGGCCTACATTGATTTTCCGGAGGAGGATATTGACCCCGAGGTCGGGGAGGGGCTTTGCCAAACACTTGAGGGTGAGATGGGAAAGATGAGAGCACTTCTGGCGACCGCCGATCAGGGTCGTATTTTGCGGGAAGGAGTTCGGACGGTCATTTATGGGAAGCCCAATGTCGGCAAATCGAGTTTGCTCAATCGCCTCCTGGGTTATCAGCGGGCGATTGTCAGTTCGCGTGAGGGAACCACAAGAGATACCATCGAGGAGGTTGTGAATCTGCGGGGAATCCCGCTGAGATTGATCGATACGGCGGGTGTGCGTGAGTCGGACGATGAGATCGAGCGGGAAGGAATCGCGATGACCCGCGGTCAGGTGGCGCGAGCTGACCTGGTGCTCGTGGTGCGTGATCTGAGTGAGCCCAAGGAGGAGTTTTCGATGGATCTGCAGGAAGGGTCCCGGTGTCTTGAGATTCTCAATAAATCAGATCAGGAGCATGAAAGCTGGCGGAGTCACGAGGGGATCCGGATTTCATGTGAATCGGGGGAGGGATTCGAGGGGCTGGAAGAGGCAATCGCGGAGCTTCTGTCCCTCGATGAAGCTCAGTGGGGTGATCATTCCGTCGCGGTGAATGCCAGACATCAATCATGTTTGCAGAGATCGAGTCGTTCCCTGGCTCGTGCGATCGCGTCGATGCGCTCCGGAGAGGAACCGGAGTTCACGGCCCTCGATCTTCGCGAGGCCTTGACTGCGGTGGGCGAAATTGCGGGAGTTGTGGACACGGAGGAAATTTTGGGCGAGATTTTCGGTAACTTTTGTATCGGCAAATGAAGAAGAAACGACTCTCTCTCGAATGGGCGCTCCTTGCGACTGCAGGCATCTTTTTCATTTTTGGCCGCTTCATTGCACCGGAGTATGAGGCCAAGCTGCTGGAATTCGGGCTTTATGAAGAGGTCGTTCCGGTTTCGAAATACGCGCTTATTCTATCAGGGATTCTGCTCGCGTGCTTTGTGATCGTTGGTCTCACGCGACTCTTTCGGAAGAAGGCATGAGTGCTTCAATTGTCATTTCCATCGGGACCTCCGGGCAGGTCTATCCTGCGACCGGCTTTGTGGAACGTGCCCTGTCGATAGGGGCGGAAACGATCGAGATCAATCTCGATGAGACAACCGAAAATCGTCGGTTCTCCCTGAGGATTCATGGGCGGGCCAGTGAGAGTGTTCCCGTGCTGATCGGAGAACTTGTGAGATGAATTCTTGATTGGGGGAGAAAAACGACCACCTTTGAGACGTTCAATCATCATGAAATCGTCTCTCATTACTTTTGCTGCATTTTTTACAGTTTGTATATTTTGCCCGGCTCAAACCGAGGTGAATGCCCAACACCAGAAATGGAGGCAGGAACTGGGTTCCGTGGATTACCAAACCCGAGTGAAGGCCATGGAGGTGATCTGGAAGAGCGGAGGTGAGTCCATCGCTTTTCTCGAGGAACTGGCGGCCTCCGATGATCCGGAACTCGCGATCCGCGCCGCGACGATTGTTCAAAAAGTCAAATTGGGAATTAACCCGGATACGCCTCAGGCTGTCGTTGATCTCATCGATACCTACTTAAAGGCGCTTCCCCAGGGCCGTATCGCTGCTCTCGAGAAACTTCGGGATCTTGGTGAGTTTAATTTTATTCTCAAATTCCGTCGCACTGAGACCAATCCAAGAGTGATTGGAAAGATGGACGGAATCATTACGCTGTTGATGCCCCGCATCGTGAGGGGATTCCTGAATGAAGAGAAATTGGTAGAAGCCAAGGAAGTCCTGGGCCTGAGCGACCAGTTCAAACATATGATCCAGCTGGGAGAGCTCCTGCGGATCACCGGAGGATTGGATGATGAAATCGCAAAACTTGCCGGGTCGGTGATCGCCGGGGACTCCGCTCGTTATCTGGCCTACCTGCGGGTCAACGGCGATATCGGTCTGCTCCGACGAGAGGCGAAACGTCTTGGAGACCCAACTGCAGAAATTTTGGCAGCACTCGCAGAAGGCGATCATCAACCCTACTTTGAGTATCTTCTGGGGAAAGATTCGAACAAGCAAATTGGAGGCGGTGTGAGAGGGCTGGGCCTCCCGAATCAGCACTATATCAAATGGGCTTTGGCGAATCACCGGGGAGATGCTGTGGCTCAAAAGAAGGAACTCGAGGCACTCGAGTATCTTGGTAAGCAAGTGAGCGAGGACGGGGCAGCCCAAGTGAATCTTTTCCGGATGGGATATGGCAAACAAGTGATCGAAGGTCTGAGCGAGAAATACCTGGAAACAAAAATCAGCTATTATCTCATGCAGGAGAACTACTCGAAAGCACGTGATCTGATCGGATTGCCCCAAGAATCTGAACTCGAAGCGTGGATCAAGGCGACTGCTGTGAAAGCAGAGAAGGAGATGATGAAATCCGAACGCGGTCCCGGGATAGGACGTCTGATTGCCGCAGCTGAGTTTCTGGAGGCCCGTGGAATGACCGGGGATGCCACAAAGTGTGTCCTCATTTTGTTTGATCTCGCCCGAGGCAAGAAGGATCTTGATCTGGGATCTTTGGGTATCGAGATGTTTGTTTCGGCTCCCGTGTCGGTCCTGACTGCTGTTGCGCGAGAGGTTGAGGAACACGAGGCGCTCGCTTCGACCTTCATCAGTAAATTTTCGGGAAGGGACAAAGAACATCTCTGGCTCTACCGCACCATCAAGGAGGTTTTCCCGAAGATGGAAACACGTGAACTCCTTCTAAACACCTTTTCATTTTCAAGCCGCCATCTTCTCGTCCCCGTGGATCGTCATGATGAAGTGTTTGAAAACGTATTGGCGAGTGTGTTGAAGGCTGAAGATCCCCAAGGAAACCTCGCCAACCTTTTCATGATTTTGCAATACCGCAATCGTGAATCCGAACTCCTCAAAATCTTAAATGCGCAGGCTGAGAACGGAGTGAAGAATGAGTATTTGAGGGGGCTTCTGGCTCTCGAAAGTGGCCGTCTGAATGCGGCAGCGGAGCTCTTGGGTGGGGTCGTGGCGAATGCTGAAAGTCCGAGTGTCGCCAATCTCTACCAATACGGTAATATTCTTAAGAAGGCCGGAAAGAAAGACGGGAGCAAATTCATCAAAAAAGCTGAGCTTTTTTCGAACGGGAGTTCCTCTGATTTAGCGGCATTTTCAGATCAGCATTTGAGATTTGGCGAGGTGAAGCAATCACATGAGCTTCTGCGACAAGCACTGCTGCGGAGCCCGATCCTTCCTTCTCCCGGAGACTACAGTGGCATCGAGAATATGTTGGATGGTCTTGCCGCCGGCGCTGCGACCCTCGGCAATTGGAAGGAGGCTCTGGCTTATCGAGAGGTGGTGGCACTGACCTCGGCCAACGGCGGGATAGGCTATGGTGTTTATTACCTGCGTAATCGCTTCCAAATCCTAGTGGCACGGGGCGCGTTGGCGATGCAAAATGGCGATGTTGCAAAAGCTGTTTCGTCTTTTGTGGAAGCTCACCGGATCCTCCCCCGGGATGGTTATCTTGCGAACGAACTCTTCCCGGTGATGAGGGAGGCGGGCTTGAGTGAACTCCACGATCAGTTGTTTGGCGAGTCGGCCCGCCATGCCCGAAAGGTCATTCAAATGTTCCCGAAGGATGACAATGCCCATAACAACTTTGCCTGGTTGGCCTCAAGGGCAAATCGTAGTCTTGATGAGGCTGAAGAGTATCTTAAGATCGCCTTGAAGATCAATCCCCGCTCGGCGGCCTATCTCGATACCATGGGAGAGATTTACTTTGCCCGCCGGAACAGGGAAGAGGCCTTGAAATGGAGCGCACTTTCTTTGCAGAATCAAGTCTTTGGCGGCTCAGCGAGTCGATGGGAGCTTCATCAACAGAATCAAAGGTTCAAATCGGGCGAATTCCCGGTTCGATAGCTGATGTTTTAGAGCTGAACACGAAAAACCCGCTCTGTAAAAGAGCGGGTTTTAAGTTTACTGCCTCACCGTCCGTGGCACATGAGCCGCTTTCCCGAAGCTCAACAGGTTGGGGGTATCCTTTGGTCCGCTGTCTTCCAGTGAAGGCATGACATTGGTCCTCCGGGGCCACCCCCATTTTTAATAATATCGGGTCGGCCAATCAACCACTTCTGGCGTATGAGGCAGACGAGGGAGATTAGTCTGGAGAACCGATTCACGCAACGGAAAACCACGCTACTTGCGAAAAGTTCGAAATACTCGACATTCCCGCAGACAGAACTTTCCACGACGCGCGTTTTATCAATACTAACCTTACAAATGACCGAGCTCCTTCTTAAGCCTGCCCGCGAAACGGGCTGCTCTGATCTAGTCGCCCTCCAAGAGGCGGTAGATGAGGCCAGCCAGCGTCAGAGTTCTCCTCTGGACGATATCCTTGATAGTGGTCTCGTCGATGAGGAGCCCTACATGCAGCATCTTTCGGGGGATCTTCATATGGAGTGGCTCCCTGAGATCCCGCCTTTCGAGAGTCCCTTGCCGCTTCGATCGGCCTGTGGGCCCCAAATTGCCCTCAAGCACCGCGTCCTGCCAATCGAACTGGAGGGTGAGGGTGACAATATCCGCCTTCACATGGCGACTTACGATCCTCTGAACCTAATGGCCCGCCAAGCGGCTGCCCAGGCGATCGATATGCCGATTGTGTGGCACATGGCATCCCGCCGGAGAGTGCACGAATCACTCCGTAAGCTCTATGGAGTGGGCGCGGACACTTTTGAGCAGCTTCTCGAAGGCCGCGATCTCGACCTGGACAACCTTGAAATGAAGGATGAGGCCAGTGTCATTGACGAGGTTGAGGACGAGGAGGCCAGCGTGGTGAAATTCGTGAACCAGATCATCCGGGAAGCTCTGGATCAAAAGGCCACTGATATTCATGTCGAGCCGCTGACTGAGAATCTCCGGATTCGCTATCGGGTTGATGGTGGTCTCATTGATATCGCAGTGCCTGATCAGATCAAATCGCTCCAGTCATCGGTGATCGCCCGTCTTAAGATCATGTCGAATCTCGACATTGCCGAACGACGACTTCCGCAGGATGGCCGGATTAACCTCCAGTTCGAAGGGTCCTCGATTGATGTTCGTGTTGCGACTGTTCCCACTGTTGAAGGGGAATCCGTGAGTTTGCGTCTTTTGAACCAAGAGAAGTTCAACGTTGAGCTGCTGGGGATGGAGGATTTCGTGCTCAACAAGATCAAAAATATTTTGAGTCTACCCAACGGAATTATTCTGATCACCGGACCCACTGGATCGGGTAAGTCGACCAGTCTGTATTCCTTCCTGAGTGAATTGAATACTTCGGACACCCGAATCGTGACGATTGAGGATCCGGTGGAGAACAAGCTCGAAGGGGTGATGCAGATCGCGGTAAAAAGTGAGATTGGTCTAACCTTCGCGAGCGGACTTCGGTCCATCCTGCGTGCGGATCCAAATATCGTGATGCTGGGAGAGATTCGTGACCTTGAGACGGCGGAGATTGCCATTCGTGCGTCATTGACCGGTCACTTGGTGTTCTCAACCCTCCACACCAACGATGCGCTCGGTGGTATTAGCCGATTGGTGGACATGGGGGTGGAGCCCTTTCTGGTGGCGGCTTCAGTGCGGGCTTTCTTGGCTCAGCGTCTGGTACGTCGCCTCTGCAAGCACTGTAAAGTGCCTGTTGAGGTTTCCATGGAGCAGCGCCATCGTCTGGGCATCCCCGATAGTATCACGGGGCAGGCATTTGAACCGGTCGGCTGCGATAAATGCCGTAATACTGGTTTCTCGGGACGACTTGCAATTTACGAAGTCATCCTCATTGGTAACCAAATGGAGGAATTGGTTGCCAAGGCTGCAGATTCTTCCACCTTGAAAAAACAGGCCTTGAAGGACGGCTATGTTCCCATCCGGGAGTATGGTTGGCATAAGGTGATGAAGGGCATTACCACGATCGAAGAGGTCGTGTCTGTCACCGCAACTGACCTCGGAGGAGCTCATTAATTTTTCAAAATAGATATTGTGGCAAGTTTTACTTACAAGGCTCTCAGTGGAAGCGGCTCCGTGGTGACTGGATCGCTCGATGCCGGCGACCGGGGTGAAGCCCTTCGTCAACTGGATCGCAAAGGTCTCCAGCCTGTTTCCATCAACCAGGGGCCCGCTGATAAGGCGGCTCCGGCCAAGAAGGTGGCTGGGAAAAAAACGGCTGCACCTGCGGTTGGGAAAAAGAAGGTCGTTGAGGATGAGCAAATTCCCGAAGGCCCGATCAAGCTCAAGCGCTCTGAGGTCGTTCTCTTCACAGAGGAACTTTCTGACATGCTCTCGGCAGGCTTACAACTGGAGCCCGCCCTACGTGCCATGGAAGGCCGTCAGGAACTGGGAAACCTTAAGGTGGTCTCAGCGAAGATTCGTCAGCTTGTCCGCGATGGTAATAGCTTTTCGTCATCTCTGCGCCGCGTCAGTCCCAGTTTCGGATCCTTGTATTGCAACCTCGCTGCGGCGGGTGAGGCGAGTGGCGCGCTCGATACGATTCTTGAAAGACAAGCCCACTACCTGAAGACTCTGCAAGAGCTACAAGGAAAAGTTGTCCTCGCTCTCATCTATCCCTGTTTCCTCGTGGCCGCCGGAATTGGTGTGGGGATTGTCTTCGTTACCCAATTAATTCCCCAGCTTACCGGGCTGATTGAGAACAGCGCCGGCGGACAGGTTCCTCTTGGTGCGAAGCTTTTGATGGGAACTTCTGACTTCTTCATGAAGTGGTGGATCGTCATTGTGCTGGTGATTGCGGCTGTTCTGATTCTCTTCAAGGCATGGAAGGATAATGAAGCAAATCGACCGACGTGGGATCGGGCAAAGTTAAAGATACCGCTCTTCGGGCGGGTGATTGAGCATCGGTTTTACGTCCAGTTTCTTGAGACCATGGCCAACTTGGTCGGGAATGGTCTCCCTTTACTCAGAGCTCTGGAACTCACAAAGGATGCGACGCCCAATCTCTATCTCCAGGCGCATCTTGAAGAGATGCTGGAGTGGGTGGGAGATGGGCGATCGCTCTCGGCGTCGCTCAGCCGGTCCGGGGCCTTTTCACCTCTCTTGATCGATATGGTGTCGGTGGGTGAGCAGACCGGTAAGATCGATAAATCGTTGCGAAAAGCAGCCGATCGCTTTGACAAGGAACTCAATAATTCGCTGCAAGCGATCATGGCTTTAATTATGCCGGCGGTGTTGCTTGTGATGGCGGTCCTCATTGGTTCCATGGCCTATCTCATGATCACCGCGATCTTCCAAACCATCGAAAGTATCGGTAGTCGATGATTGAAGCGAAGCAAATCCACCGCTCCTTCACCCTGGCCAAGAAGGAGATTGAGGTCCTCAAGGGGATCGATGTGAAGATTGAGGCCGGAGAGAAGGTGTTTCTCTGTGGTCCCAGCGGAGCGGGTAAGACGACACTGATGTACACTTTGGCCGGCCTGGAGCATCCCCATAAGGGGAGCGTATTCATTGACGGGACCGATTTCTACGCTCTCTCCTCTGGAAATCAGGCACGTCTGCGCAATGAGAAGATCGGCTACGTTTTTCAGAATTACTTTTTGCTCCCCGAACTCACCGCGATTGAGAATGTCCTCGTTCCGGGGCTGATTGGTGGCAAAGCCGAGGTGACGCGGGCTAAAGAGGCCCTCGACCGGGTCGGACTTTCGGAAAGAGGCGATCATCTTCCGGCTGAGCTTTCCGGAGGCGAGCAACAACGGGTTGCGATCGCGAGGGCCTTGGTGAATTCACCCTCGATCATCTTTGCAGATGAGCCGACGGGGAATCTCGATTCCGCCAACAGCGACGAAGTCATGAAGATTTTGATGGAAGTGGTTGAGGAGCGGAATGCCACTCTGGTGGTCGTGACTCATGACGCCAGCCTGTCGCGGCACGGCGACCGGATCTTTACGATCCAGGATGGAGTCATTGCGTGACGATTGATCGTGAACTTCTTGGTTCAGTGCGAGGGGTGTGGTAGCCTCGCCCCATGGACACTTTGATACATCACCTCGAGCGGAAAGAAGAGCTGCCGCCTCGCGAGGTCGCAACTGCAGCAGAGTTTCTTCTGGATGAGGCAGGTGATGTCGAAAAGAAAGCGCATCTCCTCAAGGCGCTCGCCGAGAAAGGTGAGACAGCCGCAGAAATTGCCGAGTTTGTCTCCGTCTTTCTGGAGAAGGCGGAAAAGCCCTCTTTTTATGGGCAATCCTTCGATGGACCCACCATTGACGTGTGTGGCACCGGAGGGGACAAGCTCAATCTCTTCAACGTATCGACCACGAGTATGTTTCTCGTGGCAGCAGCAGGGGGAGTGGTTGTTAAGCACGGGAACCGGGGCATTACTTCCAAAAGCGGAGGAGCCGATGTCCTGGAAGCGCTCGGGATTGCCATTGATCTGCCATCCGAACAGGTTGGAGTGTGCCTCGAAAAGGCGGGGGTCGGTTTTCTCTTCGCGCCCAAATATCACCCGGCGTTTAAAGCGGTTGTGCCGGTGCGCAAATTGTTGGCTGAGCAGGGGCAGCGGACGATTTTTAATCTGATCGGACCGCTCCTCAATCCAGCCAATCCCGAGTGTCAATTGGTGGGAGTCTTTGATCAAAGTCTTTGCGCGGTCTTTGCTGAGATTCTTCAGCGACTGGGCCGCGATAGCGCTTGGGTTGTCAATGGCTCCACTGCGGATGGTCGGGCTGTCGATGAGGTCAGTCTCATGGGCCCCACCAGGATTTGTAAATCGGGATGCTACCAAGGGCAGGTGGACGAGGAGGTGAAACCTTCCGACTTTGGGTTGAAGGTGTCTTCGGTGGAAGATCTCCAGGGTGGAGATGCGGCGACGAACGCGACGATACTTGAAGAGATTCTTTCCGGCAAAGAAGAAGGCCCCAAACGTGATATGGTCCTTTTGAATTCTGCGGCAGCGCTGGCCTGTGCGGGCCTGGCGGACCATCTCGAAAACGGACTCGTAAAAGCCAGGGAGGTCATTGCCGATGGCAGTGCTCTGGATCGCCTGCGGATGTTGCAAGATTACGGGAAGGCTTGATCACAAAAAAAGCCGAAGGACGACATCCTCCGGCTTTAGAAATGGAACAAAGATGGGCCTAACCGCCGCCTGAGTTGGCGAGCGCTTTATCTTCCTCGGGGAGGAAGGGAGCAAAGCGGCCCTTCTCGATTGACTTCATATAAGCTTCCTCAGCCGAGATCATGCCAGCTTCGAGTTTCTCAAAGATGGCGTCGTCCATGAACTGCATGCCCAGTGCCTTACCACCAATGATGACGTCGTAAAGTTTCTGGGTGGCTCCTTCACGGATAATGGCGGCAACTGCGGGAGTCGCGAAGAGGATCTCATTGACGGCGACACGACCAGGTTTATCAACTCGCTTGCAGAGGAGTTGGGCAACCACACCTCGGAGGGAAGCTGCCAACATGGTGCGGACCTGCGATTGCTGGTCGGATGGGAAAACGTCGATGATTCGGTCGACTGTTTTACGGGCATTGTTGGTGTGGAGCGTCCCAAAGACGAGAAGGCCGGTTTCTGCTGCAGTCAAGGCGAGCGAGATGGTCTCAAGGTCACGCATCTCACCCACGAGAACGATGTCGGCATCCTCACGGAGACAGGCACGGAGGCCATCGGAGAACTCGGGAGTCTGGATGGGCACCTCACGCTGGGTGATAATTGAGGTCTTACTCGAGTGAACGAACTCAATAGGCTCTTCAATCGTGATGATGTGACGGCTGAAGTTAATATTGATGTAATCGATCAAGGCCGCGAGCGAAGTCGATTTACCCGATCCAGTGGGGCCCGTGACAAGAACGAGACCCGAGCGCATGTGGCCAAATTCCTTGATCACGGGAGGGAGATTGAGATCCTCGATTGAGGCGATCTCAGTCGGGATGAGACGGAAGACGGCACCAAGTCCGTTCTGCTGCTTCAAGTAGTTACACCGGAAACGGGATTTCTCATCCATTTCGTAGGCGAAGTCGAGGTCCCCCGACTCGAGATACTGCGCAAATGGCCCGGGGTCGCAAATCTCCTCGAGGAACTCGCGGATCTGCTCATGTCCAAGGACGGGTTCGTCAGCAATTGCGGAGACGCCACCGTGGACCCGGATTTTGGGAGGAGAACCCTCGGAAAGGTGGAGGTCGGAACCTCCGGAAGCGACGAGGTGTTGAAAAAGGCGGTCAATTTTAGCCATGCCAAAAAAAGTGTGTTGTGTTGTGAAATTAGGATTGGAAGAAGAGCTTCATTTGCTGCTTATCTTCACATCGGTATAACGTCTCTTCTTGGGAAACGAGTCCTTGGGTGTATAGATTTCGGAGGGATTCATCCATCGTGATCATGCCGACGTTCTTACCGGTCTGCATGATGCCTGGGAGCATGAAGGTCTTTCCGTCACGGATGGTGGCGGAAACAGCGGCGGTGTTCACGAGGAGCTCCAGCGCGAGTGCGCGTCCGGTGCCGTCCGCTTTCGGGACGAGCTGTTGGGAAACGACTCCGCGGAGGGATTCGGAAACCATGATCCGGATCTGGGCCCGCTGCTCAACAGGGAAAACGTCGAGAACCCGGTCAAGGGTTCGCGGGGCATTCCCGGTGTGGAGAGTGGCGAGAACGAGGTGACCGGTCTCAGCTGCTGTCAAGGCCAGTTGAATGGTCTCAAGGTTACGCATCTCACCGACCATGATGATGTCGGGATCTTCCCGGAGAGCTCCGCGGAGCGCGCGTGGGAAGGACTCGGTGTGTGCTCCGACTTCACGTTGGTTCACGTGGCATCCCCGGGAATGGAAGACATACTCGATGGGATCCTCCAGCGTGAGAATGTGGTCTTCGCGGTCCTTGTTAATGAAGTCGACAAGAGCCGCCATGGTGGTGGACTTACCAGAACCGACCGAGCCCGTGATGAGGATGAGACCGTTTTGATAACGGGTGAGAGGCTTGATGTGTTTGATGGGGAGCCCGAGGTCCTCCATCGTTCTGATCTCAGTCGAGATGATTCGGAAAACGATCTCGTATCCGAGACGCTGCTTCACGACGGAAGCTCGAAAGCGGCCATCGGCGTTGGCATATGCAAAATCGACGTCTCCGACTTCCTGAAGTCGGGCCCAATTTTTTTCATCGAGGAACGAACGAGCCAGTCGCTCGGTATCCTCTGCGGCCAGCGGAGGGTGTGAGTCCCAAATGGGGGAAAGACTTCCGAAACGGCGCCAAGCTGGAGGATAACCGGTGGGAAGGTGGACATCGGAACAATCGTATTCGATTCCGATCTTGAGATACTCGTCAACGTGAGCGAGGACTTCGTGTTCTGACATGGATAGTGTGTGCGATTAAGAGAAAGAGAGTTTTGAAAGGGTGACCAGTAAGAGAAATCACTTTTGCGGCGGACCGCCAAGCATGGAATTGTCAGGATGGTGCCCAATTTTGGTTTCGGCGTATTCCTGGGCCTGCTTGATCACAAATGCGGTGAGGGTAGGGCGGGCCAAATTAAAAATGAGCTTCCCGGTTTTCAGCAAAATTCCCCGTTTTTTTGACCGGGCATTGGAGATGATTTTTTTAGAACGCAGAAGTCGCATTGTCAAAAAAGCGGCCCCGGCACTCCCGGTAGCCCATCGGCCGGGGTGTTTGCGAACAGATTTCTTGAGTTGATGCACGGGATGAAGCTCGCGTTTCAGCGATTCCAGACCTTCGGAGATGCGCGGGCGCTGCAGCTCCAGCTCTCCGACTAGGGCTTTCTTTCTTTCGTCAGCCATTGTTGGTCTTTTTTAAGTTCGCCACGAGTGTATTCGAAAACGTTGGCACCGGCTCCCGCACTTTTGCTCTTCCTGATCAGCAAAAGTCCAATCATAAGATGAACGACGGCGAGGATCCAGGATGCCCCGATCCAGTTGGCGATGGAAGTTCCAGACCCCGAGATCAGTAAACCCAGAATGCCGATCACTCCCGCAAGAATCAGTAGGTAGGCCACCACGAGAAGGATGGCACCCGCTATGGCCAGACCTAGGGTTCGACCGTAAAGTCCGGCCGCCTCCTTCGTCTCAATAGCCAGAAGTTCGCCCCGGATTTTTGCATGAGCCGAGGTTTCCTTCAGCAAAGAACTTAATTCCTGCTTCAAGCCCAATGTTTCACCATCGGAGGGAGAATCTGGTTCGCCGGATACCATTTGATGTTCCTTAGCGGCGGATCAGAAGTCCCAGCACGAATCCAGCGCCGACAGCAGTGAGAATCGCCTTGGTGGGATTCTCGCGCACGTAATCCTCCATGGAGACCTGAAATTCGCGAGCTTTCAAGCGGGTGTCATCCCATTGCTCGGAAGCAGCGCCACGGAAACTGTCGGCAGTTTCTCCGGCTCCGTCCCGAATGGCTTCGATTTTTTCGGTAGCGACTGATTTCAGGTCACTGGCTTTCTCACCGGCAAAGTCCCTGAGTTGAGCGGCTTTCTGAGCGGCGGCATCTTTGAGGTCGAGAGCCTTTTGCTCGGTCTTGGAAGCCTTGCGCTCCTGCGTCTTGCCCTCCGCAGCGGCCCGAAGGTCATCAGCGGCGGATCCAGCATCGGGAGCATCAGCAAAAGCAGCGGAATTTGAAGCAGAAGAAGCATCTGTCATGATGGGAGAACTTTCGCCCGTATTCGATGCGATGACAAGAGAATCCTCCCCATATACGAGGTGAGATTTTGGCCATTGAGAACCACCGCTCCAGAGAGGGCGCCAAAACCGGATGCGGCCGATTGCAAATTCGCACACTATTACGAGAAGGTCTGGCCGAAAAACTTGGGCGGACAGCGCGATATTGATTTCTATTAAGAAGGGCGGATTGAAAGGTAGCCTTTTTATCGTCCCGCAGTCTTGCTTGCTTCTTTCCTCGGGGGTGAAAAGGAGTGCAGCAGTTTGCGGTCCTTGGCGCGCCACACGCGCAGGATGCCGTCTTCGCCACCGGCTACGATGATCTGGCCATCGGGTGATGAAGTCACGGTGTAGACAAAGCCTTCAATCCCACCCAAATTCTGACCGGCAGCCTTTACTGTTTTGTCACCGGCGGCGATGAGGAGAGCATTGCCGGTTCCCAGGAACTCAATCGAGGTGACTTCCTTCCTGTATCCACCCTCTGATTTTGTCTGCTTGCCGGTTTCCGCACTCCACAGTTTCGTTACTTTGTCCGCACCGGCCGATGCGATCGTTTGTCCGTCGGCATTCCACGCTACGTCAAGGACGTGATTGGTGTGTCCTTCCAACTTGTGAACGAGCGCGCCGGTATCGAGGCGATGGAGTTTCACGAGACGATCGGTGGAGGCCGTGGCGAGGTGCGAACCATCCGGCGAAAAGGCCAGTCCGGTGATGGTGTCATCGTGCGGTTTGGTGATCTCGCTCTGAAGGACGCCATCGCGCACGTTCCAAAGCTTGAGATCTCCGCGCCGGGAAGGGATTCCGCCGCCGGTGGCGAGCACTCCACCACGGGGATGGAAGGCGAGGGCGAGGACGCGACCAGGAAAGGGAGTGGCGCTGGTGCCGTCTCCAATCTGGCGCGTCTTGCGCCACGAAGCTGGCGCGAGGCGAGCGAGGGATTTGTCGGCGAAGGCGGCGATAAGATCTCCCTTGGGAGTGAACACCACCCCCGTGGTATCGCGTCCGCGTTGCAGGGTGTCGAGCGCTTGGAGAGTGGTAAGTGACCAAAGCCGAACTCCCATCTTTTCCGTTCCGGCTGCGAGGGTGGTGCCGTCAGCCGAGATCGCAAGGCTGCGCACTGCGCCCGATCCAATCGCCTTCGCACTTTCCTCGAGGTTCTTCACTGATTCCTCCGCGGTGACGAGGTGGCCATCAGCCTCGGTGGAGGCAGCCTGTGCCAAGAGAAGTCGCTCGGCGGCCTTGGTTCCGTCGCGCACTGCGAGCTCTCGATTGCGTTGTGCACCGATGTTTTTGCGCTCGGCAATGGTGAGTTCTCCCTCAGCCTTTTGGAGAGCTTCAGTGACCTTTTTGACACGTCCCTGCGCCGCGCCAAGTTGCGATTTGTCCGGAGCACTTTCGATTTGAGTAATTTCGTTTTGCGCCTTGTCGGCTTCCTTCCGGAGCTTGCTGACTGAAGCTTCCTTCGCATCGAATTCTTTCAAGGCGGTATTCAAAGTCTCGGCCTGCTGCTTGGTTTTCTCGCGGAGTTCGGTCCACCGTTTGTCGCTTGCTTCGACTTGTTTTCGGCGCAGGTCCGCGACGCGCTTGGCGACGTCGCGGTGGCGGATTGCGGCGGCACGGCGGGTCTCGAATTCGTGGTCGCCGCTCAGTTCGCCGAGCTTGGTTCCCTTTGCCGCATCCCATACCCGAACGATGCCATCAGCCCCAGCCGTGGCGATGCGATTTGCTCCGGTATGCGCGATGAGAGAGGTGATCGGGGAACCGTGGTGGAATTGACGAAGTTGCTTGCCGGCAAGGTCCCAGAGGCGGGCGGTGCCATCTTCGCTTGCCGAGAGAAGCTGCGAGCCTTCTGGATTGAAGGGGAGGAGGGACGTGATTTTTGGGCCGTGCCCTTTCAATTCAAGCGGAGTGCTGGGCTCGGCATCGGCCGGGTGCTCAAAGACCGAGACTGGAATGATGCGAATCACACCATCCGCGCCTCCCACGGCCAGTTTTTGACCGCCCTCTAACAGCGCGAGAGATGTCGACTCCGGTAGCGATTTGATCGATTTCCAGGCTTTCGGGTCCGATACGCTGCTGCGGAGAATTTTGTTTTCAGAGATCGAAAAGAGGGTGGCGCTATCCCCGGAGAAGATCGCCGAGCGGATCGTGGACGCATGTTTCCCTTCAGGCTTGATTTCAACGGCTTGACCGAGCGATTGAAGGAGGAGATTCCCCTTGCTGTCGCCGGTCGCAATCCATTCTCCGTTCGGACTGACTGAGAGGGTGGTGGGCGCTTCCGGGAGGAGTTTCCCGATCCGGGCCGGGTAGCTTCCCCTCGACCAAAGCTTAACGCTTCGGAATCCTCCCGAAGCGAGGAGGCCGTCACGGTTGAAAGCGAGAGCGTGGACGTTGTCGTGGTGCGCGGCCTGCGTTCCCAGGTCGGGATCGACCAACTCCGCTTCGAGAGCGCCGCGATGCAGATCATAGAGGTGGATGCGGTTGCCACGTCCCGCCGCGACAAAGCGTCCGTCGTCCGTAATGACGGTGGCGTAGATCGCATTGACGCCCTTTAGATCTTCCCATTCGCTTGGTCCGGCCAGGACTGCGGCGGAGGTTCCAACTCCGCCTTGTGCGATCCAAAGTTTCAACAGGGCCAGTTCTTCCGGAGTGAGATCGACGGCCCTGGTCTTGTTTTTGGCCGGTGGCATCGGGTCGTCTTCGAGGTGGGCGGAATAGGTGAAAACGAGACTCTCCAGCGGCTTGCCGGGAACGAGGGAGGGACCGCTGTCACCCCCTGTGATCATGGCCTGTGGCGATTCGAGATTGAGATCGGCCTTGGCCTTCTTCTCGTTGTGACAGGCAAAGCAGTTCTTCTTGAGAAAAGGGATGATCTCTTTCGTGAAATTGACAGGGGTGTTGCGTTGCAGATCGGCAACTGGAAGCGGAGCCTCCTGTGCGGAGGCCAAGCCGACCAGAACGAGAGTTGCTAAAAATTGATGCTTCATTTTCCTTCCTCTTTTGGTGCTGGTGCTTTGACCCGCACGGTGATGGGTAGTGAGTAAGTAGAGATCTTCACATCGCGTTCCTTGGCGCGTTCGGCAGCTGCTTTGGCTCGTCCCTCGGCTGCTTTTTTCTCGGTGTCGGCGCGCTTGGCTTTCTCCTCCGCGTCCTTGGCCGCCTGATCGCTTGTCTGCAGAGCGGCTCGGTTTGCGGTAATGATCCCTTCGAGTTCGTGCTTGGCTTCGGCACTGGCGCTTTGGAGATTTTGTTCCGCTTTCTTCAAAGCCTGTCGGGCGGGTTCGACGGTGGCGCGCACTTCCTTTGCTTGTTTATCCAGTTGGTCTTTGAGTTCCGTGAGGCGCTTGCGATCCGCCTCGGCTCGATCCGCGGCTCCTGGATTGTTGCGATACTTCATGATGCCATCGCCGCGGAACACGAATTGCCAGACGCCGGGTTCCACTGGAAATTGGTCGGTCTTGGCGAAGGTGATGGAGAGGACTCCCTCCGAGTCCGTTTCTTTGATTTTAAGCTGAGGTGAATTTTTAAGAAACAAGGAACCCTCGGGCTGAATCACGAAATCGCCTTTCACTCCGCTTTTTTTGAGGAGTTTGATGGGAAATTCGAGCTTGCCATTGAGCTCGACTTCCCAGTCAACCTTTTCGGGGCGCTGCACGACGATGGGGGCCTTCTCGGCGGCGCATACCGAGAGCGGAAGGCGGGTCGTCAGGTGTGGGCGGATGCGCTCAATCTCGTAGTTGCCGACTGCCCATGAAATCGTCCCTGCCCGTGCCTCTCGAACCTTGTCGCCGGCCTTTCCGCGCACCGTGATGAAGCCATGCCAGTCCGGTGCGTCTTCAGTGCAGCTCAGAATGAGAGTGGCGCTGTCCTGCCCTTCCGGGATCCTCATTGGGGGACACGTGACTCCGTCCGGAAGATTTTCGGCTCGGAGAGTGATCTCTCCGCGAAAGCCGTCTCGTCGGATTGCGAGGACGTGGAATGCGGCTGTTCCTCCCTGCCGAAGAAGCGACGGAACAGGTTGAAGTAACTTTGATTCGCGATGGGGCTTCCAAGCGGTGGCGACGAGCTCGAAGTCGGGGCGATGTTCCCGAATCACGAGTCGATAGAGGCTGGAGGGACCACCCGATCCGGTCTGATTCATGATTGTGATGCGATAGACGCCATCTTCCGAAGGAGAGAAATAGAGAGACGGATCGCGGGTTGGAAGTGGAAAGTGACGGCCTCCCGGATTGCCGCCATCGTCGCTCGACAGCACTTCGCTGAATTGTTCGTTGCCTTTGTCATCGACCTTCACACGCTCGATAATGAGAAGTGGGTCGCAGGCGTTTCCAAGGTGCTCGGCGAGACAGTCGATCCACAGTGGTGTTCCTTTCTTCGCTTCGATAAGGAAGCGGTCGGTGTCGCCCGAGCGAGCGAAGCTGCCGTGAATCTCAGCGGGAACGGGGACGGGCTGATCCTTGGCGGACTCGGTTTCGGTGACGACGGGCTCTTTTGCAAAACCGATTCGAATGGGGTTCGATGAGGTGCCATTGACTTCGAGCTGGTAGTCGAATCCCGCAAGGAGAGCTTCGCGGACGAGAAGGGAGGGATGGGCGGATTGAGAATTGGCCGGGAGTTGGATTTCGACTTCCAGCGACTCCAACTCGTGAGGTCCAAGGCGATGTCCTTCGCCCTTGCTTGCTCCGGGAAGGTTACGGCCGTAAATTTTAAATTTGGACGTCGTGCCTGGAGTGCCGGCCGGAGGCACGATGAAGTCGATGTGCGGGGCGTTATTGATGAGGAGTCGATAGTAAAACTCATCGCCACCACCGAAGGTGAAATCATAGACGCGGAGCAGGTAGACACCGTCTTCCGGTGCCGTGAAATCGAGCAGGGGGTCACGGCCAAGGGTGTCTCGGTCACTGAGGAGTTCCCGGCCCGCTGCGTCATTGATTGAGAGGGTAGCGTCCATGCGGGAGTCGATGCGCTCGGCCCAGCATTGGATTAGGAGACGTTGTCCTTGCTTCGCCTCGAAGCGGAAGTAGTCGATGGAGTCGGCATCGGCGCGGCCATTCAGGACGACTCCCACCGGCAAAGCCAAGGCATTGTCGGCCTTCTTGTTGGTGCCGGGTTCAGCGAGTTCTTCAAGGGCTCCCACCACGAAGGGACGGGGACCGCTGAGGCCGAGGCGCGTCTTGACATGGACTTCGTACTGCCCGGGCGGAACGTCGTTTGCAACGGTGAGACGAAAGCGGAAAGGGTCGGAGCGTTCGGTCTGAAATTCGGTGGCAGGAATGATGATTTGCTTCGCTTCCAAGCCGGGATGCGAGAAAACGAGCCCGCTGGCTTCATCGAGTTCGGAGCCCGCGATGCTGACATCGAGACTTGTGCCGGCCTTGGCCCCGACGGGGTGGATGGAACGAAGGTGAGGGGAGGGAAGTTGCGCGGACGCCAGGTTCAGCGCCATGGCTGTTAGCAGGAACATCCGGATGATTGTGGCCGTCATCGTCATATGCGTCGGGTGATTAAGCTGCCCGTGATCGTCATTCTAATGATTGAAGAGGAACTCCTTGGTGTTGAGAAGGGCCCAGATGATGTCTTCGAAAGCGGCACGATTCACTTGCTCGGGAGATGGCTTGGGCTCGGCCGCTTGCGCTTGGGTGTGCTTGCGCAGGAGAAACTCCCGGGCGGTGGAGAGCTCTTCCGGAGTCGGTGATCGGGAGAAGGCGTGGCGGTAGAGTTCCGTGACGCGGTCGTCATCGCTGAGTTCCTTGTTCCGAAGGAGAGTGGCCGCGCGGGCCTGGTCGGAGGAGAGCTTGTTCTTGATGTTCTGTGAGTTCACGAGGTGCAGGGCTTGCGCCAGATTCACATCGGAAGTGCGCTCGCATTCACAGGAACTGTTCATGTCAGGACGGCCAAAAACGGACAGGAAGTAGGAGTCCCGCGTGAAGCGATCGTCGGGAAGTTGCACGGCGCTGGCACCCTGCGGTTGGCCACTAAACTTCTCCCGGGAGTTCGTTACGAGATTGATACCGTCGAGGAGGACTTCAGCCGGGAGGCGTCGTGGGTAGAAGCGCGAGTAGTTTTGACGGTCGTCGCGGTTGTACTCGTTCGGGATGGAGCTGAGTTGGTAGGTTCGGCTGTTACAGATCAAGCGAACGAGGTCCTTGAGATCGTGGCCGTTCGTCACGAAATGCTTGGTGAGGTCGTCGAGGAGGGCCGGATGAGTGGCGGGATTGGTGACGCGCAAGTCGTCTTCGGGGTCGACCAGGCCCCGGCCGAAGAAGTGTTTCCAGTAGCGGTTCACCAGCATGCGCGCGAAGAATGGATTGTCGGGTGCTACCAACCAATTGGCGAGCGGTTGGCGAGGGTCTTGGTGGGGGGCGAGTTCGAGGGTTTCACCTCCGAGCGGGGTGGGTTTCAGGCTGAGGCCGGTGCGGGGATTCCGGGCGGATGCGTTTCCGCGTTTGTGGTAGATGAGTTCTTCGCCTGCTTGCTCCCCGGGCTTGCGACCGATGGTGGAAAAATATGCCTCGAAGCCGTAGTAGTCATCCTGGCTCCATTTTTCGTAGGGGTGATGATGGCACTGCGCGCACTGCATGCGAATTCCGAGGAAAACCTGTGCGACATCCTGCATTTGTTCTTTGCTATCCCGTACCGAGCGATACCAGGCCACCGCCGGCGACTTGCCCACTTCCCCGGTCGCTGTGATGAGTTCACGAACCACCGCATCGTAGGGACGGTTGTCGTTAAGCGCGGAGCGGATCCAAGAGTGAAAGGCGTAGGTTCCTCGCTTCTGGGTATCGTCCTTGCGCTTGTTGCGCAAAATGGCGGACCATTTTCCGGCGAAGTAGTCGGCGTAGGCCGGACTGGCGAGGAGGGCTTCGATGAGCTT
>CAJXVQ010000040.1 GCA_913060685.1 uncultured Verrucomicrobiales bacterium | reverse complement strand
CGGCAGCGTCAGATGTGTATAAGAGACAGCATCAACACGAACCACTCCCGGTTTCGTCGATCCAAAGATCCCGAAGAGCGCATAGTAGTCCTCCTGACTAATGGCATCAAACTTGTGGTTATGACATCGCGCGCAGGAAACAGTGAGGCCCTGAAAAGCCTTCGTGACGACATTTACCTGGTCATCAGTGAAGCGCACTTTTTCGTCGAGAGCATCGGTTGGAGCGAAGCCATGAAAGACCATTCTTAAATGAGCTGTCCCGAACATCGATTCATTGCGGCCCTCCTTGATGCGGGGATTCTTGAGAAGATCGCCCGCGAGGTGCTCGGTCACGAGAGTATCGTAAGGAACGTTTTCATTGAGTGCGCGGATGAGGTAGTCACGGTATCGCCAGGCGTTATTGATCGCCGGATCACCCTCACTCCCATGAGAATCGGCGTAGCGGATCCAGTCCATCCAGTGTCGCGCCCAGCGTTCACCATACCGGAGCGAAGCGAGAAAAGCGTCCACCAGATGTTCCCAACGATCAGCGCGTTTGTCAGCGAGGTATCCATTCACCTCTTGGACGGTTGGAGGAAGCCCGCGAAGCGCGAAACTCAGCCGTCGCACCAAAACCCGGTCATCCGCCTTTCCCACCTCCTCCAAGCCGACTACCACGATCTCCTTCTTCAAAAATCGATCGATGGCAGAGCCCTCTCCGTCAGGAGGAGTGACCTTTCTGATCGGTTGGAAGCTCCACCATTGTTTGCGGCGCGCCATCACTTGATTCCAGTTGCTGTCCTTCTCGACCTCCTCATCCGAGGGAGGCTGATCGCGGGGATCAGGAGCGCCCATCTTGATCCATTTGATAAAGTCGGCGATCGTGATGTCGTCCAGCTTCGCCCCATCCTTGGGCATCTCCATGTCTTCCTCCTCATGCCGGAGGATCTTGATCAAGTAGCTGTCTTCAGGATTTTCAAAATCAAAGAGGTCATCGGAATCACCACCTTCCATCATCGCGGCGCGATGATCGAGCGCCAGCCCCCCTTTCTTCTTCCCGCCCGTGCGGTGGCATTCGTAACAATCCTGCGCAAGAATCGGCCGGATTCGTTTCTCAAAAAATTCGACATTCTCAAGACTTGGTTTTTGGGCCCAAGCGAAACCTGTCAGAAGCAG
The DNA here is from genome assembly GCA_913060685.1 of uncultured Verrucomicrobiales bacterium. Taxonomy (GTDB): domain Bacteria; phylum Verrucomicrobiota; class Verrucomicrobiia; order Verrucomicrobiales; family Akkermansiaceae; genus SW10. The sequence goes on along the minus strand of CAJXVQ010000040.1, from coordinate 20,760 downwards.
TAATAAAAACCATCGGATCACGGCGTCATGCTACGTAGATCGCCCCCTTGATTCTATCCTCAAATTGACCAAGACGCGGGGATTTGAAATTCTTCTCGCTAGGTGGGGAGCCAGAAGCTGGTATGGTCGCCACCACGTTATGAAACTTTTCTCCTCTCTCTTGATGGCCACCACTCTTCTGTCTCATTCGGAACTCCTGACCCTCCCGCTTTGGGATGGCGAGGTCCCGGGAGAAAAAGACCAAAAGGTCGGTGAAGAAAAAGCCGAGGACAAAAACAAGGATGGCATCATTCGCATCTCCAATGTCAGCACGCCAACGATCACCGTTTATCAGGCTTCAGCTGAAAAAGCCAACGGAGCAGCCGTCATCGTGGCACCTGGCGGAGGTTATGGCATTCTCGCTTCATCGCATGAAGGCACCGATGTTTGTGAATGGCTCAACGACCTGGGAGTCACCGCCATTCTTCTCAAATACCGCGTTCCCCGTCGGAAGAATCTCGAAAAGCATCACGCTCCCATGCAGGACGCGCAGCGAGCAGTCAGCCTTGTCAGATCAAAGGCCGCCGAATGGAAAATTGACCCGAAACGAATCGGCTTTATGGGATTTTCAGCAGGTGGCCATCTTACCGCAACAGTATTAACTTCGGATGGCTCGGTGAGCTTCCCGAAGGAGGAAATCGACAAACACTCGGCCATCCCTGATTTCGGCCTCCTCATTTACCCGGCCTACCTGAAGAGCGAAAAGAATCCCAACGAACTCGTTCCCGAAGTCTCAGTCGATGAAAAGACTCCCGCATCCTTCGTCGTCATCGCTCACGGGGACTCACGATTTGTGGAAGGCGCCGCCCTCTACTATCTCGCCATGCAGCGTGCCAAGCGCCAATGCGAACTCCATATCTACGGCAAAGGCGGCCACGGATACGGCATGAAAGAGATCCCCGAAAGAGTCGGAGAATGGACCACCCAAGCAGCTGGCTGGATGAAGGAGATGGGATTGTTGAAGAGATCCCAATAAAGCCATCTAGCGCATCACTTTTTTCGGAGTCCGGTCGATTTTGTAGATGCCCCAGTGCTTTTCGGCGCCCTTGGGGTTATTGGGATCGCCTTTCCAGTCTTCGTCGAAGGCTTCGAAGAAGAAGGTCGTGATGTTATTTTTCTCCGACCAAGCTTTCATCTCCTGATAGTAGCGAGCTTGCGCATTTTCGTTGGCGCGTTCTCCGAACTCGGATGCAACGGTGGCCCAACCGGCTTCGGTGATGACGAGTTTGGCGTCGGGGAGGGCTTTGCGGACGGCTTCCATGTTGGCGATGCCGAAGGACATGCCCTCCTCGACAGGCTTCCCTTCCCAGACCGGATAGATGTGGACGGAGACAAAATCAAGATGCTTGGCCAGAGGCTTTCCAAAGCGGGCCCACCAGTCGTAGTTGTCGGCCACGGTGACGGGTTGCTTGATGGAACGCTTCACCTTTTTGACATAAGCGATCACCGATTCGACCGGCACCATGTGATCGTTCCACTCGACGAGCGCTTCATTGCCAACTGCGACCGCGGCGACCTGATCGGGATACTGATTGGCGAGCTTGATGAGTCTCTCGACCTCCCCGGCATTCCCGATCTTTTTTGCGGCGAGTTCTTCGGGAGTGAACGGTTTGGGTTTCCACGGACACTTGGGATTATTGACCTCGGCATCGAGCCAAGCCCCGAGGAGGACTTTCATGGGGAGCGTCTCGGATTGGATAAGTTTAAGGATGGCTGCGGAATTTTCGCGTGAGTCGTAGAGACGAATGAGTTTGAACCCGGCCTTGGTGAGAATCTTAAGATCTTCCAGCATTTCCTTTTCACTCGGATTCCTGGCCCCCGCGCCGCGATCAGGATGCTGACCGCTACGGAAACCGGAATAGCAAATGGCCCAGGATTCTCCGGAAAGAAGGCCGGCGTCCTCCTGCTTCAAGGCGGACTTCTTCTCCTGGGCATGAATATTCACGAAGAGGAAAAGGACGGCACCCTGGAGAATCCGATGACGAATGGAATGAGCAACGGTGAACAACGACATGGAAGCACTTATCCATATTGTGCAAAATAATGCAATCACAAAGGATTCCCTTCCACCTGTGACCCCGTTAAAAACCAGCTGAAAGGAGAATCCAGCCCATAGGGTATGACTTCGGGTGAAACTCACTCTCTTCCTGACTCTTGCAACGACTGCTTTGTTGCATGGCAAGTCCTACGTCCTTATCGTCGTCGATGACCTCGGCTACATGGATATTGGAGCTTATAATCCCAATACCTTTTACGAGACTCCGAACGTCGACAAGCTGGCCAAGTCCGGCCTGAAGTTCACCGATGGCTACGCCGCCAACCCGGTCTGCTCCCCCACCCGCTTCGGGATCCAGACCGGGCGCTATCCGACGCGGGAGGAGGCGACGAATTTTTTTGGTGGCAACCGGAGTGGGAAATTTGCGCCAGCACGCGTGAACCATCGCATGGAAACTGAAGAGGTCACAATTGCAGAGGCTCTGAAGGAGCAGGGCTACGCGACCTTTTATGCCGGGAAGTGGCATTTGGGGCCGACAGAGGAGTTTTGGCCGGAGAACCAGGGATATGATGTCAACGCGGGAGGCTATAAAGCAGGCGGCCCCTACACTGGAAAAAAATACTTCTCACCCTACGAAAATCCCAAGTTGAGCAACGGCCCGGACGGGGAGCATTTGCCGGATCGTCTGGCGACAGACACGTGCAAGTTCATGGAAGCAAATAAAGGGAAGCCTTTCTTTGCGATGCTTTCGTTTTACTCGGTGCACACGCCGCTGATCGGGCGTCCTGATCTCGTTGCGAAATATAAAAAGAAAGCCGCTAAAATAAACGGACAGGAATTTAGTGATGAAGAGCAGGTTCTTGGCAACAAGCCGCGCAAGGTGCGCATTCTCCAAAAGCATGCCGTCTATGCCGCCATGGTCGAAGCGATGGATCAAGCGGTTGGCAAGGTCATAAAGAAGGTCGAGGAACTGGGGCTGGAAGACGAAGTGGTGATCTGCTTCACCTCCGACAACGGAGGGCTCTCTACCTCGGAAGGCTCCCCCACCTCCAACCTTCCACTACGCGGTGGAAAAGGATGGATCTATGAAGGCGGCATTCGCGAACCCTTCATCGTGAAATGGCCAGGAGTGACCAAAGCTGGAACGACCAGCAACGAGCCAGTCATGAGCACCGATTTCTTCCCGACCTTCGTCAAGGCGGCAGGTGGTAAGATCAAAGGCACTGTCGATGGCGTCGATCTCCTTCCCTTCCTCAAAGGCGGAGAACTTGAGCGCGATGCCCTCTACTGGCACTACCCTCACTACAGTAACCAAGGAGGCTTTCCCTCGGGCGCAATTCGGGTGGGTGATTGGAAGCTCGTCGAGCGCTACGAAGATGGCCGCGTGCATCTCTACAACCTCAAGGATGACATCGGTGAAAAGAACGACCTCGCTAAAGGAAATGCCGAAAAGGTCAAAGCGATGCGCGCGAAACTACATGCCTGGTATCAGGACACTGACGCCAAGTTCCTCCAACAAAAGAAGGGCCAGCAGGAAAAGCCTTGGCGTCCTTAGGGGAGGGATCCGCGTTTTAGATATCGCGACTGCGGGGCCAAAAAACACCACGCATCGTTAAACCCGAGTTCGAGGCTATCACCCCATTCATTTGGCCAACGGCCAATCAAACACTGAAAGCCAACGACACCGGAATACCGAAAGCTGGAGCTTTCGGCTACTTCTTCAGAAAGTCATACTCCGGATTGGCGACCTTTCCTTTTGCATGTCGGTAAACGGCTTCAAGTTCCTCTTTTGACGCGGGGTATTGACCTTTGTCATCAGTCTCTTTTTCCCACCTCGCGAGAATGGCCCGGTGCTTCTCTAGCTCGTCAACATAGCTTGGGGCCCCAGCGAGGTTGCGGACTTGGTCCGGGTCCGTCTCCATGTCGTAGAGTTCCTCTTTCGGACGTTGAGTGGGATCGTGATAGGATGCTTGCAGAGGGGTTAGTTTTCCGGAGCGATAGAGCTTTCTGAGCTCTGACAAAGTGGCGAAATTTTCGCGGTACTGAAGTTGATAAAGAGGCCGGTCGGTGTGGTAGTTCCGGATGTAGCGAAAGCGATCGGTCCGGACTGTTCGAACCCGGTCAATGGCGACGCCAAGACGATCCCGCGCCCCGATGACAAACTCGCGGGGCTGATGATCTTTATCGAAAAGATCGCGTCCTTCGAAGGATTTCGGTTGGCGAAGATTCAGGAACGAAAGTGATGTTGCCGGGATATCGATTCCATTGACGAGATCATTGCGAACCTTGCCCACCGGGATCCCGGGACCACGAAAGATGAGCGGAACCTTGAGCCCCGCTTCGTAAACGTTTTGTTTCTCACGTGGAAGCGGACTCCCATGATCGGTGAAGAAAACCACGATCGTATTATCCCAAAGCCCGTTCTTTTTGAGCGCCGCGATGATGGTCCCAACCTCGGCATCGACGATCGCCACTTGCTCATAGTGCCGCGCAATGGCATCCCGGAACAACGGAGTGTCAGGATAGTACGAGGGAACTTTTACTTTGGAGGGATCAACCCGGCTTTCGGAAGGAAATTTCGAACCCGCTTCCCCACCAAGCTTGCCACCCTTCAGCTGAATTTGGCCAAAAAAGGGCTTCCCCTTAAGCTCAGCCATCCATTCGAGATCTCCGGAGAAGTGGCCCTTGGTTCCGAATTCATGGGAATAGAGATGGAGACGCGCCTTCTCGAAATTGTAGTCGTCCTTGACTTCATTAAAAGTGAGATATCCCGCACGACGAAAATGCCCGGGAAGGGTGCGGAGGCCTGCCGGCAGCGGCTTCTTGATCATCGTCCGGTGATGATGGAGACCGTGGGTGGTTTGCATCGTTCCGGTGATGAGTGCGGAGCGCGTTGCCGAACAGACCGGAGCAGGAACATAGGCGCGCTCAAATCGGGTTCCTTCGGCAGCGAGTGAATCGATGTTTGGAGTCGGGACGGTGGTGTCGCCGTAGCAGCCAAACCAATCGGACATGTCGTCGACATAGATCCAAAGGATATTTGACTTGGAGGCTCCCAGAAGCGGGAGAGCGGTGAGGAATAGAAGAAGAAGCAGTTTCATTTATTTTTTCGGGGTAAGCCCGGCTTTGCTTCGATAGTCCAACATTGCCCTGGAAACATCAGCACGAAAAGCGGCCCATTTTTCGGGAGTCTGCTCCTCGCGATCCGGAGGCCTGGCCTCCACCTTAAGCCATCGTCCGTAGTGAATGTGGATGAAGTTGCGAAGCTCCAGCTTGTCGTATGGGAAGCCGGCACCGGGGCCATCAAATTTTCGACTGAGCGAGTTCTTTCGCAGCGTTTTGTTCGACGCGTAGCGATCATGAATCCGGAGGAAAATCTGCAACACTTCCCGGGGTGCATCGGTCGGGGGCGAAAGATGATCGAGGAGCTCCATTCGCATCCCCAAGAGAGCCCGATTGATGTATTTCTCAGTGGCCAACCAAATCTCACGATTGGTGGTCTTGGAAACGAAATGAGTCAGCCTCGCATTCTGATCCGTCCAATACTCACCTCTCGTTGTCTTAGGGCCTTTCTTAATGAGACCCAAAAGAAGTGCCTCAGCCTTCTTGGAATCAATCTGAAAAAGTTGACGCAATGCTGAGTTTCGGTGTTCATCCTTCTCCGTCGCGACCCCTTGCAGAAGCAATTTTTTGCGGGTCTCCATGGGGATCCGGGGATGACCGCCCAAGGCGCCCGCCACGTCGTAACTTTGGTGCTTCGTCTTTAAGAGGGAGGAGTAAAACCCTGGAATTAAATCGGGATAACGGGCCGCGGCGATCAGAAGTAAATCATTACTGAGTTCGATCTTTTTTTTCTCCCCCTCCGTGACGGTGTAGCGTTTCACATACGCTTTCTCGCCCATCGCAGAGGCCTTCTTCCACCAAGCGAGAACGGCATCCTTCTTACTTGTATATCCTTTTTGGCGATCCAGCCAATTCGAGCCCATTTCATCATTTGCAAAACTCTGAAGGTAGCTATTGATCACAAGGTCAGCAGTCATGGGATAGCTCGAGAAATTGTTGAAACCCTGCATGAGATGGTTGGTCATGCGCTTGTCGTCGAGGTGCTGAATCAAGGTTGGAATCACCTTGAAGCCTCTCAGAACCAACTCCTTTCTGGCGGGATGGGAATTTTCACCAAGGCCCAAGCCGCCATGGATCCCACCGGATAAGAGATAGTCATCAATCAAAGCTTCCAAACTATCGGGCTTGGGCTTGGGGTGATCGACGGAGGCCGTCAAAGAAGTGAGAAGCCAGTCGGTCGTTTTACTTTTGAGGATGGGACGGTCAGCAACCAGTGTTTCGATCCGGCGCTTGATCGTTTGAAAGTCCGGCTTGGGTGAGGTGATGGCATTTGTAGCAGCAGCGAGGCATGACTGCGCGAGCATCAGGTCGGCAGATTGGCCTTCCTTGATACGAAGAGGAGAATGCGGGTGACCGGCATCGGATTTCAGCGATTTTCCCAGGAGCTTTTCTCCGATCCCGGGATATCCATGCCTGATCAATTGGATGGCAGTGAGGAGCCCGTTGTTTGATCCATTGGGACTTCCGAATGGACTGGAAGCCACAATGAACTCCAGCGAGAGTTCATTGATATTTGGGACCATGATCGGAGGGCGACTGGAAGGGATGCTGATGTCCTGCCACGCGAACCCCACCAAGGCCATCTTGGGTCTCTCCGGAGCAACAAACCCCAGGCTGTAATACTCTCCCGTTGAATTGTAATAGACCCAGATCTTAACGAGCTTCGACTGAGGGTGCGGCTGGGGCACTTCCCACTTCCCGGCGAGAACGAGGAGCTTGGCGTGGTCAGCCCCGAATAGAGGAAGGCAAGTCAGTAAGAAAAAGAGGAGTTTCATTTCGCTGACGACGAAACCAGCTCACCATCGATGATGACGTGCGTGGTGTGGGTCGTGGTTTCGAGGGGATCGCCGTCGAAGAGAGCGAGGTCGGCGTGCTTTCCCTTTTCGAGTGAGCCGATCTTGTCGGCGAGGCCGAGAATTTTGGCGGCATTGATGGTGCAGGCCGCAAGCGCGGCTTCCTGAGGGAGTCCGTAAGCGGCGGCCATGCCGGCTTCAAAATGAACGACACGGGTCTTGGGGACGTAGGTTTCATAGCCCGACTGGAATGCGAAGGGAATGCCCGCTTTGTGAAGTTGGGCGGCGAGAGTGAAGGTCATGTTCTCCATGTCGCCAAAGGGGCGGCCCATGGTGGGATGCACGATGACGGGAATCTTAGCGGCCTTAATTTCATCAAGCAGGAGGTAGGCTTCGGCAGCGCCATCGAGGATGAGATCGAAGCCGAATTCTTCGCGAAGACGAAGAGCGGAAGCGATGTCCTGATGGCGATGAGCGTTAATGAGAAGCGGGGTCTTTTTCGTGAGAATATCGACGAGGGCATCGAGCTTGATGTTGGCATCAGGGGCCTCTTTTTCGGGATCATCCTTGGCGGCTTCGATTTTGAGTCTGCGGGCCTGGGCCTTGATCAGTTCGGCACGGAGCATTGCAATCGCTTTGGAACGGGTCCCGGGAGATTTGCTGAGCGCCTTCGAGCCAATTGTGGAAGCAATCGCGGAGGTTGGAATCAAGGTGTCCTTCATCGAGGTGATGGAGGGAACATTGGTCTTCACAACCATGAGTTGACCGGAGATCAGAGTGCCGGGAGCGTGGCCGGTATGGACGGTGGTCACACCGAGATCACGGAGCCACTTCACGAGCGGGTCGCGACCATTGTAGGCATCGACGGCACGAAGTTCCGGTTGAATGGGTGCTGATTTATCAAGCTGCTCCTGGTCGTGTTTGGGCGAATTGAGGATTCCCGAGAGGCCGACGGTGGCGTGGGCATCAATGATGCCGGGAGTGGCGACCTTGGCGGAGAGAGTCTGATAGCCTTCGGGAATTTTCACCTCGGAAGCGGGACCTACTGCTTCGATGAGACCCTCTGCGTTGCAGAGAACGACAGCGTTTTTGATCGGCTTCAAGTCACCGGTCATGGTGAAGAGGAGATCTGCTTTGACCGCAATTTGCGCTTGGGAAGCGGCGGCGAGGGCAAGGAAGAGGAATGTTTTAAACATGGTAAAAAAAGTGATGGGTTAGCGGTAGAAGCAGCAGCCGGAAGCCTCGCGATTGTGTCCGGCTCCGTAGCCACCTTCGGCAAAGAGGCGATCGGTCGGATCATCGAGATCGAAGACTTGCTGTCCCTCGATATGGGTTTCCAAAACGCGGGTGTAGATTGAGAACGGATCGCCGGAGAGGACGACGAAGTCTGCTTGCTTGCCGGCATCGAGCGAGCCAATCGATTCCTCAAGGTCGAGCATTTTGGCACCGGCGAGGGTGAGGGCTTCGAGGGCTTTCTCCCTGGACATGCCGGCGCGCACACCGACAGCGGCATTGCGGAGGAACCAGCGGGAGTCGTTGATGGGATCATCCGTGTGGAAGGCGGTGAGCACGCCGCGCTTCTCGAGTTCAGCACCATTGCGCCATTCGAAGTCGCGGGCCTCAAGTTTGCCGCCGGGGGAATCGAGGAAAATGATGGAGCAAGGAACCTTGGCCGCTGCAATTTCATCGGCCACTTTCCAAGCTTCGGAAACGTGGTGAAGGATGACCTTGAAACCAAACTCCTCTTTTAAACGAAGTACGGTGAGAATGTCGTCGTGGCGATGGGTGTGGTGATGAACGGTGCGCTTGCCTTCGAGAATATCGGCGAGGGTTTCCAGGGCGAGATCGCGTTCGAAGGGTTTCTCGGGATCAACTTCGTTACGCTTTTTAAGGTAGGCCTGCGCATCAATAAACTTTTGGCGGACCAGAGCGGCGGACTTGCCACGCGTTCCGGGGAAAGGTCCGTTGTCGCGGATGGAATTGGTGCCATTGGCCATTTTGACCCCATAGGCGAGTGATCCATCGGGGAGCTTGATGGAGAGATCATCGATGGTATTGCCTTTGCGCAATTTGAGATAGATCGTTTGACCTGACAGGAGATGGCCGGAGCCTGACATCAAGTTAACCGTGGTGACGCCGCCCGCGCGGGCCTTGTCAATGGAGGTATCACGAACATCGACGGAGTCGAGAACGCGGACTTCCGGCTGGATGGGCGAACTGGAATCTCCGCCGGCGACCTGACCGATGTGTGAATGAGTGCAGATCAGCCCGGGAATGATGGTCTTACCCGAGGCATCGATACGTTCGGCTCCATCCGGGATCTCAACCTGACCGGCAGGACCCACCGCGAGAATGGTATCGCCTTGCACCACCAGCGTGCCGCCTTCAATCCTCGGAGAGGAAACGGGATAAATGGTGGCATTCGTAAAGGCACGGATCGCAACCGGAGGATCGGCCTCCGGAGTGTCTTGTGCCGAGGAGAAGATCACCGGCAGGGCAATCAGAGGAGCAATGGCGAGGGCGAGAAGCTTACGAGGGCGCATACTGTTGCGAGGTTAGCAGCAGATCGGCCCGGACGGGAGTCTAACTTTTCGCCATGAATGGCTCCGATCATAACTCTGGGAAGACTTTCTACTCCTGCTTGCCAGGTCTGTGTGATAAATCTCATTCGATGCGAATTACCCTGCTCTTCCTCACCCTCTTCGCCGCAGCCGCCAACGCGATAGAGCGCCCAAACATCATCGTCATCCTCTGCGACGATCTTGGCTATGGCGATCTCGCCTGCTACGGACACCCGCACATCAAGACGCCCAACCTCGACAAAATGGCAACCGGGGGCATCCGTTATACGGCTTGCTACTCCGCCGCCCCGGTCTGCTCGCCATCGCGCGTTGGCTTGCTCACCGGGCGGAGCCCGAACCGATCCGGAGTCTACGATTGGATCCCACCGGCCAACGAAAAGACCAAACGTCCCGACGCCCGTGAGCAGGTCCATCTCAAAGCGGATGCGATCACCATCCCGAAACTCCTCAAGAAGGCCGGCTACGCAACGTGTCTCTCCGGCAAGTGGCACTGCAACGCGATTTTCAATTCTCCGGCCCAAGCCCAACCAGACGATGCTGGTTTTGACCACTGGTTCGCCACCCAAAACAACGCCAATCCGTCCCACGAGAACCCGAACAACTTCGTGCGCAATGGCAAGGCTGTCGGCCCGCTGAAAGGATACAGTTGCCAGCTCGCCACCGACGAGGCGCTCAGCTGGATCAAAGACAAAGGCGCCCCGGCAACTGATCAGGCCCCGTTTTTTCTCTACCTGGCCTTTCACGAACCCCACGAACCGGTCGCCTCGCCGCCCGCTCTGGTCGCCAGCTACCAAGCCGTCGCCAAAGACAAGGAGGAGGCGCAGTACTTTGCCAACGTCGAAAACGTCGATCGCGCCGTCGGCAAGCTACTCGCGGAATTGCAGAAGACCGGCAAAGAGAAAAACACCCTCGTCATCTTCACCTCCGACAACGGACCGGAAACCCTGCGCCGCTACTCTGGCGCCGGCCGTTCCTGGGGTCGGCCCGATCCCCTGCGCGGGATGAAATTATGGACCACCGAGGCTGGATTCCGCGTCGTCGGCATCGCGCACTGGCCTGAGACAATCGCCGCCGGACAAGTCATCGACACCCCGGTGTCCTCGCTCGATTTTCTCCCCAGCTTCTGCAAACTCGCGGGGACGAAGATCCCGACGGAACTCACCCCCGATGGGACCAACATGTTCCCACTGCCCGGCAAGCGGAAAAAACCGCTCATTTGGTGCTACTACAACGCAATCAATGAACATCGTGTCGCGATGCGCCATGGCGATTGGAAAGTTCTCGCTAAACTCGACCACCCGAAACTGAAAAAAACGTCCAACCTCCACAGCGGCAACGCAGAAGCCGCCAAATCTGCGAAACTGACCGACATCGAGATCTACAAGGTCACTGTCGACATTTCGGAGAAGAACAACTTGGCCGGTGAGAATCCGGAAGAACTGAAACAGCTGAAGACTCTCCTCGAAAGCACCTACGCGGAGCTGATCGGAGATTCACCTGTTTGGGAACCAAAATAAAGTGCCAGGAATTTGCTTTTTGACCTCGGCGCCTGTCAGGTGGGAATGGCGTTTTGTTTGAGTCCCCATTGCTTTGGGAATCGTCGGGTTGAAGGCCACTCGACAGATGTCTGGATCAATCGCAGAGCCCATCAGTCGCCTCCCAAAGACTACCTTCGCCCACCGAAGCGGAAAAAACCCGCTCAAACCCTAACCTCCGAGATTGGTCAATCGCGAACCCTCCGGGTTTGGGCAAATCCAAAAATTCACGCTCAACCTTAACGTATTAAAATAGAATGAAATAAGAGAAGAATTTCGAACTCTCGACACCGACCTTGGCAAAGTTCACTTTCTTCAAGCAAGGCACACACCCTGCTAGATATCTAAGATCTATGAGAGCCATTCAATTTATTAAAGACAGCAGCGCCGAAGGAGCCGCCCTGGCCGTCGATATTCCCACCCCATCGCCCACGGGATACGATATCCTGGTGAAGATCAAGGCGATCGGGCTCAACCCTGTCGATTTCAAGGTGCGCCCGGGCGAGGGCGAAGATCCAAAAATTCTTGGCTACGATGCCGCAGGCACGGTGATCTCCTTGGGAGAAAGGGTCAGCCTCTTCAAGGAAGGTGATCGGGTTTACTATGCGGGCGACATTACCCGCCCTGGTTCCAATGCCGAATTTCAGCTGGTGGATTCACGCATCGTCGCCCTTCGTCCTACGAGCCTCGACGCAGCAGAAAGCGCTGCTCTTCCTCTCACCGCTTTAACAGCTTGGGAGTCGCTCTTCCACCGACTTCGGATCAATCCAAACACCCCGGATATGAATTCCGGAAAATCGCTGCTGATCATCGGCGGTGCGGGCGGGGTCGGATCAATTGCAATCCAACTGGCGAAGCTCGCCGGGCTCACTGTGATTGCGACAGCTTCCCGGGAAGAAAGCGCCGACTGGTGCCGCGAGCTTGGAGCCGACCACATCATCAACCACCACGGTGACATGCCGGCACAGCTCGGAGAAGCCGGCTTTGAAACCGTCAACTACATCGCAAACTTCAACGACATCGATCAATCATGGGCTGCCATGGGAGAAATGATTGCGCCCCAGGGAAGCATCGTTCTCATCACCGGACACGAAAGCCATCTCGACATGGCGGGACCCTTTAAAATGAAGTGCGTGACCATCTGCTGGGAGTTTATGTTCGCCCGCTCGATGTTCCAGACCGATGACATCATCGAGCAACACAACATCCTGAAACGGGTTGCCCAACTTGTCGACGAAGGGAAACTCACCGCAACTGCGAACGATTCGCTCTCCCCCATCAACGCCGAAAATATTCTGGAGGGTCACCGGCGCATGGAATCAAAGAAGGCCATCGGCAAGCTCACGATCTCCGGTTGGGAGTAAGGTCACCTCGCAGACGTCAAAGCTGCCACCGAAGGAGCGCTGGCAGCTTTCACGCTCGACGAAATGACTCAAATCGAGTCATAACGTCATCATGCCCTTCCAAGTCATCCTTGTCGAAAAAACCGGAGAGTCCGAGATCTCGGCCAACTTGCAAGAGCTGGGCGAGGATCAGCTACCCGAAGGAAATGTCACCATTGCGATTGCTCACACCACGGTGAACTACAAGGACGGACTTTGCCTTCGGGCTGATGGTGGACTTGTCCGGAACTATCCGCACGTTCCTGGGATCGATTTTTCAGGCACCGTCGAATCATCGGATGATCCGCGTTATCAATCCGGTGATCGGGTTGTTTTGACTGGCTGGGGAGTAGGCGAACGGCACTGGGGCGGCTTTGCCCAAAAAGCGCGTGTGAACGCCGACTGGCTTGTCCCTCTTCCCAAAGATCTCAGCTCCAGGCATTCGATGGCTATCGGAACGGCTGGCTTTGCCGCCATGCTCGCGATCATTGCGCTCGAAAAACATGGCCTCTGTCCGGACCAGGGAGAAGTCCTCGTGACCGGTGCCTCAGGCGGGGTGGGCTCGATCGCGACTGCCGTCTTAAGTAATCTTGGCTACCAAGTGGTTGGGGTCACCGGACGGGCTGAGAGTGCGGATTACCTGGCCTCGCTTGGAGCTTCACGAATCATTCCTCGCAGCGAAATCGATACCATTTCAGGGAAGCCCATGGAGTCGGAAACGTGGGCAGGATGCGTCGATGCCGTGGGTGGCGAGATGTTGGCCCGTGTCATCGGCCAGTTAAAATACGGAGCTTCAGCCGCGTCCGTCGGGCTCGCCGGAGGTGCTCCACTTCCAAGTAATGTCATCCCCTTCCTTCTTCGCGGGGTCAACCTCTTGGGAATCGACAGCGTCAGGCAACCCTTTGCCAATCGGGTTGAAGCATGGGAACGCCTGGCAAAGGATCTTCCACTCGACCGACTGGAGGACATGATCCAATCCGCCACCTTAAGCGAAGTTCCGAAACTGGGCGCAGCTATTTTAAAGGGACAGGTCAGAGGAAGAATCGTGATCGATGTGAACCGCGAGAGCTAAGAGACTCTGCTTGGGGAAGGAAGAATGATTGCAAGGGGGCGATCTCTGGAGAAACCTAGCTCATCATGACCAAGCCGCTCTTTTTCATTCCCCTCTTCACCCTGCTTCTGGCTTCACTTACAAATGCGCAGGATTTGGCAAAGCCCGCAGTTGGCCCGGAAAAAGGAGCTCTGGTCATCATGGGCGGCGGTGGCAAGGATCGGACTTTCCCGGACGTTTTCGCGAAATTTGTGGAACTGGCCGGTGGCAAAGAAGCCCGAATCGTAATCGTTCCGACCGCAGCTTCAAGCGATCCGAATTTCAACTACACCAAATCATGGTCCGTTAAATTGGCGCAAGATTTGGGAGTTGCCGGAATCACGATCCTTCATACCCACGATCGCGTGGAAGCCGGAACAGAAGCGTTTGTGAAACCACTGACAACGGCCACCGGAGTGTGGTTCGGAGGGGGGCGGCAATGGCGCTTCACCAAGGCCTACGGCGGGACACGGACCGAGAAGGAATTTCACAAGGTCCTCGAACGAGGCGGAGCAATCGGTGGATCGTCGGCCGGAGCCACTATTCAAGGATCATTTCTGGCTCGCGGTGATACCAGCGGCAACACCATTATGGTGGGCGATGTGCAACGCGGATTTGGGTTCATGAAAAACACTGCGATCGACCAGCACCTCATCGCGAGGGGGCGGCAGAAGGATCTCCTCAAAGTGCTGGAAGATCCCAAAGGTAAAATGCAAAAGGAATTTGACCGGGCCGGGATGCTCGGAATCGGAATTGATGAAGACGTCGCCATTGTCGTCATCGGCGATCAATTCGAGATCATCGGCAAAGACAAGGGACAGGTTCTTGTCTACGACCCCAAGTCATGGAAGAAGGATACTCCTGACGAAAAAAAGTGGGTCACGGTGAACAAGGGTGAAAAGTATGATCTCAATGAACGCGAGGTGATCAAAGCCGAAAAGGCCACCCAATAGGCAGGGCGCCTTAGGGATTGAAGGGAAGTATTTTTTACATATCGTCCGGGGACGATGCTACGACGCGCAACACTTTTTGCCGGGCTGTCTTTCTTGATGGCCGGAAGCCTTTTTGGAAAAACCAGAGCCGAACTGACCCAGGAAAAGGTCGCCGAGAATCCGAAATCGAGCTGGTGGGACGCCATGGATACCGGCCCTTTCATCAGCGATACCTTCCTCGGCTTCGGGCCCAAGGGTGACGTCGCGGTGCTCAAGGGGATCGCCATTAAGATTGGCGACAAGGAAGATCACACGGTCGTCTTCGACACCGAGACCTTGAGAATGGTCGCCGGATTCCGGGGAACGGTCAAATTGGAGGGAACTCCGTGGAGTGGAAAGCACAACGATAACTCCTATCTTCCCGAGACGCGGAAAGATTACTTTTTTGCCACCAACAAGGGACCGGGAGTGGCCGTGAATGGGAAATGGGAGGATACCCGCCCCACGAACAATGGACCGCTGCCTGACGAGCAGGGAGAATACCTGGGACTTTATCGCGGAGATTGGGGAGTTTCGCTCAGCTACACCGTTGGTGGAGCCAAGGTCCTCGAAATGCCCATGGCCGAAGATGGTGGAATCATTCGATCGTTCCGCATTGAAAAAATGAAGGAAGATGTCGAGTTGGTCTTGCTGGATCCACTCAAGGGAGGGGCCGAAGTGGATGTGAAGCTCGATCAAAGGCCAGCCGGCGTTGGAAGTCCGATCCCTGAAGGAGTGTCGGTGAAGACGCTCGATTCCGGACGGGTCGTTCTCTCCATGAAAAAAGGAAGCGAAGGAGTCTTCGTTGTCAAATATTCCACCAAGGGGAGTGAAGTACAAGCGAACAAGCATGTTGTCCCAAGTGGAAAGGATGAAAATTGGCCCTCTCTTTTCCCTGAAGTCATCACGGTAAAGGGTCGCCTTGCCGAACCTAAAAACGGCTACGCTTGCGATGAAATCCCTTTGCCAAAAGATAATCCCTGGGAGTCCAACATCCGCTTTGGCGCGTTCGATTTTTTCTCCGATGGCAAGCGCGCCGCTTGCTCGACCTGGAATGGCGACGTCTGGATCGCCGAGGGCATCGACGGCGATCTTTCCAAAATCAAATGGCGCCGCTACGCCAGCGGACTCTTTCAAACCCTGGGTCTCAAAATCGTCGATGACGTGATCTACACGCACGGTCGTGACCAACTGACCCGACTCCACGATCTCAACAACGACGGCGAGGCAGACTTCTACGAATGCTTCAACAACGACGTTCTCATCACCTCGGGATTCCACGAATTCGCCTTCGATCTTCAAACCGACAAAGAGGGCAACTTCTACTTTAGCAAAGGCGCGCCCGTTCTCTCGGGTGGCCGCGGGTTTTCAAAACTCACCAAACACAACGGGACCATTCTCAAAGTCAGCGCCGATGGCAAAACCCTTGAGCGCATGGCCTGGGGACTCCGCGCCCCGGGTGGCGTGGGACTTGGCCCCAACGGTGAACTCACCACCGGAGAAAACGAAGGCAGCTACGTTCCTCGTTGTAAAATCACCTGGAGTAAGCCCAACGGCAGCAGCTTCCACGGCGTGGTTCCGAGTGAATGGGATGAAAAGAAATTCGTGCGCAACCTCCCCGGCATGCCCACCGACTACGAGAAACCTCTTTGCTGGCTTCCTTACTACGTCGATAACTCCAGCGGCAGCCAGTTCTGGGTCCCTAAAGACAGCCCCTGGAAAAGCCATGCCGGGCAGATGTTCCATCTCTCTTACGGCAAGAGTTCGATCTACCGCACCTTGATTGATGAAGTCGACGGCCAGGTCCAGGGCGGCCTCTACCGACTCCCCATCGAACTCACGACCGCCAACATGCGAGGGCGCTTCCATCCCGACTCAGGGCACCTCTACATCATTGGCTTCCGTGGCTGGCAAACCAATGGAGGCACCGGCTTTCAGCGAATCCGCTTCGTCTCGGAAGAGAAACCCGTCCCTCTCAAACTGGAAGCTTATAAAAACGGCCTCCGTGTCGAATTCAGCGCCAGCCTCGATCCCGGGATCGCCAAAGACCCCCGACGTTACAGTATCAGCAAGTGGGACTACATCTGGGGACCACAGTATGGTTCGGGGCGTTTCTCCATCGATGAACAAGATCCCGCCGCCCGCGCACTCGCCATCAACGAACCTTCGAAAGGCTCGGTGAACCAAGTCGACTCCGTCGAAGTGCGGGCCGCACAACTGCTGGAAGACGGCAAATCAGTCTTCCTCTACATTCCCAAAATGACCCCGGCGATGCAGATGGAGATCCGCATGGACCTTGCCGACACCGATAAAAAGGAGTTCAAGGAAACGATCTGGAATACCGTCCACAACCTCAGGCCGGCCTTTGAAAATCACGGTCTCGATCTCGCCAACCTTCCCGAGATCAAGAAGGAGGCCCTCGGCGAGCCGGGGCTTGTCCTGACCACTTCAAAAGGCAGCGCCGACGATGCCGTCGTTGTTGATCGTCTCGCGATGACCCTTGAAAAAGGCGACGCCATCACCACCTTCATCCCCGGTGATCAGGCCGTCTTCGAAGGAGACATCGTCGTCGATGCCCGCGACAAACTGGCCTTCCGCCTGGACGGCCACGGCTGGGCCAGCCTCAAAATCGATGGCAGGAAGGTGATGGAGGGAGACCTCCCTCTCGAAAGCAAGGCTCTCGAACTCGATGCCGGACCGCACGCAATCTACTGCTACTTCAAGAAAGCGGGTGACGGCACGGGCCGAATCCGATTTCTCTGGAGTGGTTCCGGGTTTGTCTGGGAACCGGTCAAGCCCTCCGCATACCGCTACCGGTCAAACTCCATGCTCGCCGCCAAGGACAAGGCACGGGCAGGGCGCGATCTTTTCGCCGCAGTGGGTTGTGCGCGTTGCCACGAAGGCGACAAGAACATCTTCAAGCCAAACTCCACCATGCCCGAGTTATTGGAGAGTCTTCCGGATTTTCATAATATCGGAAACCGCATGCACGCCGGATGGGTCGAGCAATGGGTTCGCAAGCCTCACGACCACTGCCCGAGCGTCGCGCCCGACTCCGCCGCTGACATTGCCGCTTACCTCGCGACGCTTAAAGAGAAGGACCTCCTTGCTTTGAAAGGTGACTCAAAAACCGGCGCCGAGCTCATCGAAAAGCTCCACTTCCAACCCTGGGCGGAAAAGCTCGCTCAAAGTACGAAGCACACCGCAGGAGGATTACAAGACCTCCTCCTCAACCCAACTGCTCACGCCAAGGACACCACCTTTCCCCACCTCAACCTCACTCCGGAGGAAGCTGCTGATATTGCCGCCTGGATCCAATCGAAACAACCCAAGATCTTCGACCCAAGCTTCGGAGATGCCGCGAAGGGCAGGAAGATGGTGAGCCAACGATGTGCCGTTTGCCACCAACCAGGCAAGGGTGTGAAATACGAATTCCCGGCGAAGGATGTAAAGCCAATGTTTGAATCCGAATGGCTGGTGCACGGCTGCCTCTCCGAAGAAGAAGGGAACGCCCCCGAACTCAGATTGAGCATCGACCAAAAGCAAGCGCTCCTCGCCTTCAAGAATATCGACGGCAACAAAAACCTGAGTTCGGTGCGACGCTTCGTCCCACACGAATATGCCACCCGCACCATGAATCGCCTGCAGTGTGCAAGCTGCCACTCAGGACAAAACAAGCTGCCCGAAATTTCACTCGCTGGTGAGAAATTGCACACCGACTGGATAGCCTCCCTCCTCCGGGGCGAGGTTCAAAAGACACGCCCATGGCTCACCGCTCGCATGCCGGAATTCCACAGCCGGTCGAAATTCCTCGCCAAGGGAATGGCCGCGCGCGCCGGCATGCCCTTCGAACGGGAGGAACTCAAAACCGAGCCGGACAAAGTCAAAGTCGGAAAGGAAATCGCCGGTCTCTCCGGGTATGCCTGCATCACGTGTCACGCCAATGGAGAAATTCCCGCCTTGCAAGCCTTCGAGGGTCAGGGGCCAAACCTCCAGCTTTCAGCCGAGCGACTCCGTCCGGGATACTACCACTCCTGGATGTCCTGGCCGCAGCGGTTTTCACCTCTGACCATCATGCCGAAATACACCCTCGATAAAAAGAAAGCGCTGAACGGCACCTTCTACGACGGTGATGCCGACGCCCAATTCGAAGCCGTGCGGCAGTGGATCCACACCCTCGAAGGCGCCGAGAAAGCCCCGGTGCCTGAAAAGGAAGAGGAGTGAAGAAAAACTAGAGATTCTTCAGGTAAGCCATACTTTCCTTGATACTCGCGAGCGGATTGGGCGACTGATCCTGCTCGACGTGGCAATGAACAACGCCGGCGGCCTTGCCCGCTTCGATGATGGGCTCCATCGGGATCATGCCGTTTCCGAGTTCCTTGAAGGCCTCCTTCGGCATGCCGTCGTAAATCGGAAGTTCGAGACCTTTCTTGAGATCCTTCAAGTGGAGTTGCGAAACCCGACCGCTGAGTTTTTTGATCAAGGAAACGGGATCATGGCCGGCCGCTTTCACCCAGAAAACATCGAGTTCAAATTTCATCTCGGGAGCAAATTCCTTGATGAAAACATCGAACCCGGTTGACCCCTCCATGGGTTTGTATTCGAAGGAATGATTGTGGTAGGCCAATTGAATCCCCGCCTCTTTCGAGATCACGGCCGCCTTGTTCAAATTACCGGCCAAGCGCTTGTAGTCATCAAGGGTCTTGCGATCCTTCCCCTGGAGATAAGGGACAACGAGGTGGGTCAACTTCAACTTCTTGGCTTTCTCGACGATTTTCTTGAAATCGGAAAACCCTTCGTCCGAAGGATTGATCGCGGTCTCCCATTCAAAATGGGTGGAATGCAGTCCCAAGCCGTGATCTCCGGCAGCCTTGATGATGTCATCGCAATTCGGGAAGCCATACATCTCCCCTTGCTTGTATCCAGCATCCACAATGGCTTTAATCGTCGCCGGAGTGTCTTTCTTCATGTCATCGCGGAGAGTATAAAGCTGGAGACCGATGTTGGCGCGATAGGCATTGTCGGCAGCGAGGGCGCTCAAAGTTTGGGCGGTGCCTGCGAAAACTGAAGTAGCGGCGGTAGTACGAAGGAAGGAACGACGATTCATGATGTCGCTAAGAAACCACATGCCCGCGGAGTGATCCAATCAAAAGATGAGGCCCCCCAGGTCGGGCAGGTCGTGGCGGCCCTCATTGGGTGTGCCGCCGCCTGACCTCAATCCCGGTTTACCGCTTGAGCAAAGGGAGTTTGCTCAAGAGCTCATCGCAGTAGTCCCATTGCTCGAGCGTCTCCCGCCACGCTTTCGGAATCGCTTCAACTCCCTTGTAGGCTCCCAGCACCATCCCGATGGCAATCCCGCGTGACGCGTTGTCTCCGCCGACCATGGTATTTCCCTGGAGCGCCTTTTTCAGGCCCTCCTCTTGATCGGCATATTTCAGGATGAAGTAGAGTGCGCCGGGCAAGGTTCCCTCGGTCGGACTGGCTTTCCCCACCTTGATCGGTTCGGAGCGACCAACATCCCAGAGTCTGGCCATACTGGTCAGTGCGAGGTCATCACGAAACTCTTCCTTGGAGAGGGCCGAGTTGGGATCCGCTTCCTCTTTGACTTTGGCAATCGCTTGCGCGGTCTTGGTTTCAAAAAATCCGCCCATCTGCGTGGCGACGTCCTGAATCGCGACCGCCGGGGCCACCCCATTCATGACGCGGTAGGTCACCCGCGCGAAAAACTCGCCACCGCCCAGGGCATGGGCATTTGTGTGGGTGAACATCGATTTCCGAGCGACCTCGACCAGCTCCTCTTCGGTTTCATAATAGGCATGCGCGGCAACGTGGCGGATCGCCATTGCATTGGAAATTCCGCCCAAGTGTGCGACCGGGAAGCCCTGTTTGACTTGGGCGTATGTTTCCTTGGTCATGGTGCAAATCCATGACCCCCAATCGTTTTCGAGACGGTTCATCCAATGAGGGATCAGCTCTGCGACGTCAAACGGTCTCGGCGGTTCCGCGGTCGCGGCCAAATGTTCTAAAATGAGAATATTGTAATCACCGTAGTCGGTCGTCCCACCCGCTTTTTTTCCGGGGTGATAATTACGCTCCCCCCATCCGATGCCATGAGTCTGGCCGCCCATCAACTCACCGGGCGACATGAATTTCTCAATCGGTCGGCCTCCGTAGGCCTCATGGATTTTGAGGGCGTCATATTCCTGTCTCTTATACACATCTCCGAGCCCACGAGACCGAGGCTGATCT
>CAJXVQ010000039.1 GCA_913060685.1 uncultured Verrucomicrobiales bacterium | reverse complement strand
TCGTCGGCAGCGTCAGATGGGTATAAGAGACAGACTGAAGACCTACCTGAAAGAACATCGGCGTGAACAATTCGCCCGAGCCTTCGTATCAAAGGTCCTGACCTACGCATTGGGGCGGAGTCTGGAATTCTCCGACGAAACCTTGGTATCCGATCTCACGAATCAGTTCTTGAAGAATAACCTGCGCGTGAGAGATTTATTGGTTGCCATCGTGCAACGACCCGACTTCCAATCCAAATAACTTACGAAAATGCATTCTAAGAAACCTTGGCACTTAAATCGACGAACTTTTCTGCGTGGCATTGGAGCGACTCTTGCCCTCCCTTCCCTGGAATGCATGGGGAGTGAGGCCTTGAACCCTTCCCCAAAAAGATTGGCGGCAATCTATTTTCCATTTGGAGTTTCCATGGCGCCGCCTGATAGCGGCAAGGCCGGTTGGAACTGGTTTCCAGAAAAGGCCGGGGCAGACTTCAAATTCTCCAAACCCCTGAGCCCTTTGGAGTCCCTTCGCGAAGATATTTCCATCCTTGGAGGCCTGTCGCATCCCGACGTTCGCAAGATCGACGGCCACGATAGCGGAGACACTTTTTTGACTGGTTGCGATTTGTTAGGCAGAGACCTGCAAAACGTTCAATCGATGGATCAAATCGCGGCCAGTCAACTGGCCGATAAAACCCGGTTCTCGTCCCTGGTAATGTCCACAGATGGCGGTATCGGCGAGCCCACAAGATCGAGCACGCTCTCATACAACGAACACGGTCGCCCCATTCCCGCGCTTAACCAGCCGCGCCAGATCTTTGAGCGCCTTTTCGGCGGAGGCGATGAATCAACGGCCAGGGGACGTCGTCGCCTGCGGAGTGCAGGGAGTATGTTGGATCTCGTTCTCGACGACGCAAAGAGAGTTCGAAGTCATCTTGGCCAGCATGATAAGGAAAAATTCGACGAATATTTGGATTCAGTTCGTCAGGTGGAAAAGCGGGTTGAGCGATCCCAGGCGTGGATTGATCTCCCAAAACCCGAACTCACTGATCAAGATCGTGAGCGTCTCAAGCTGGAATCCGATTCAAACGTTCCGGAGGACTATGTCGGAACGATGTACGAACTCATCCATCTTGCCTTCCGGACTGACTCGACACGCGTTGCCACTTACCAAATTGGAAGCATGGGAGACGCCACAAGTTTGAGCGGCAAGTTCCCGCAACTGCTTGGCTTCGGTAAAAATATTCACTCGCTCTGTCACGACTGGAACAAGCCCAATGGGATCGAGCCACTCGGAAAGTGGGACCAGTTTTTGTCGCGGAAGTTTGCGGAATTTCTCACCAGAATGCGAGAGACTCCTTCGAACGCAGACGGCAGCAAGAGCCTTCTCGATCAAACAACCATTCTTTATGGTTGTAGTAACAGCACGACTCATAACAACAGAAATTACCCTTTGGTGTTGGCAGGCGGCAAAGGCTTGGGATTCAAGCATGGCAATTACCATCGCTTTGAAGAGTCCGTGCCACTGGCAAATCTACACCTTACCATGCTCAAGAAACTCGGCATTTCTGCTGACAAGTTTGCGGATAGTAATGCCGTGATGCCCGAGGTCTTGGCTTAGCCAGACATCCTGTTTTGCCCTCGATCCATGTCACCATGGACGTCAACGGCCGGATGTTTTACGACTTCTACGGGTTCATCCGCAACCCTTGGACGCGTCGCCTTCCAGAGGTTCGCTCCAAGCTTGGCTCACAGCAGCACATACCCCATCATTTAGATCCTTCATTGGCCGGACGAAGTGTTCTTACTCCACTCGCGTGGTTGGCGGTTCGCCTGATTTCTTCAAGCACCCTTGGTTCCTGTTTCCTGTTCAGTGATGACTGGACTTTCACCCGCGTGTTCGGGCCCATGCAGGGCTCACCTCTAGAAAAACAGCCGCAATAGACTCCATGTAACAGGCATTCTAGATACGTTCCAAGCCCTTCATAGTTAGTTGAGATTGATCACTCTATTCCACGAAAATCAAAAATCGGGAGAGCAAAGCTATCTGACTCGCCTAAGATCCATTCCGTCGCCTTCTGGGCCTGACTAGCGGCTTCCACAATCCAGCGACGGTTATCTTTCACCCTGAGAACCTCCAACCAGTTCTTGAGATAGGCTGCTGAATTTTCGAAATCATCCAACACGATTCCGGAGTGTGCCGCGAGAAAGGCCGCTCCCATTTCAGCGACTAATTCTTCCTTGGCGTAGGTTTGTCGGGCGGTTCCGCTTGCTATCATTCCTTTGTTTTCCAGCAGGGTCTTACGGGCAAGGCGTGAAGAATGGCCACTCGCATGGGTGAACTCATGAAAGAGGGTTTTGTAGAAACGCTCTTCGTTGGTGAAGGTTTCGCGAGCAGGCATTCCTACGAGGTCTTCATCCGGGCGGTAGTGCGGGCAGGCGTGGGGTCCTTCTTCGAGTTTCGGAGGATTGGACATTCCATCGATGATCTGTTGAGCGAGGGCAACCTGCTCCGAAGGCTTGTATCCCGGATGCTTGATCTCGGGAAAATCAATCCCGTCAATCTGGCTGGAATTGAAAACGGTGTAGCCGCGCAGGTAGCCTCGTTTCACGGTCTCGGCATCGCCACTCGTGGAATTTCCCGGGGCACTTTCTTTCTCCAACGTTCCGTATTTGACGATGAGGTGTCCCTTTTCTCCCTTGCAAACCTGCCCGTCCAGTTCCTGGGCCTGCCGGTAGGTGAGAAACCAGGGCGAGGCATAGCCAGCGGATCCCAGGAGAAAGACATTGATGCCCTGATAATGATTCTTGGTGAGGAAGTTCCGGGGAAATCCCACCCTTGCAATGGAGGGGGCCTGCCAGGGAGCCAGCCCCTCCTCCAATCGCTTGAGAACGATTTTAGTGACCCGCTCGTAGATGTCGATCTTCGGGGCACGGCTGTGTTTTTTAAAAGTCTTCTTCATGGTTTTTTCTCCTTTCATGAAGGGGTTGCAAAAAAGTCGTAAGGCCGACCGGAATCGACCGATCAGAGAGGACAGGATCCTCCCAAATTCTAATCCCGGACGAATCCATCCAGGACCTTTTCAATCGGTTTTATGGACTCATGAAACCCTGACCCGCTGGCGAAGCGTGGGGGTAGCAAGGGCCATAAAAATCGACCGGGTTGGTGCGGGCGCAGGGACGTGAGGACTGAGCCACGGCCCGGTCTATTTTTGTGGCGGGCGCGAGGGGCCAGGCCCCTTAGTTTCTAAAAAACACTCACCTGAATTCCGGCATGCGCCGGAGTTCAAAGGCACTGATCTTGGCGGGGCGGCAGGCGGCACGATGAGGCCCCAAGCGTAGCGGCGGTCTCTTGGTGCCGGGGGATGGCGGCGCGGAGCAAAACAAACCGGTTCGTCCCGTATCGTGCTCTTGGCTCCGCCACCTCCTCGGTGAGTTTGAGAGGCCGGGCCTTTCAGGAGATGGGGTAGCGGAAATCGTGGGCGATTGAAGCGAGGGGAAGGCTTTCCCCCTTCCTTCTTCAAGCCCCACCACCTGGTTCCTCTCCCCGTCCACAGAACGCTCATAAAGCAAGCTCCCCGACCTCATCGATCAACAAGAGACGCTCCAGACGGCCCAACATCGTCGAACACTCCACCTCGGTTTCATGCCGTTTTCCGAACCCGGAATCCCGATCATAAAGCAACTCGTCCCGCCCATCGGCAGAGCAGCTAAAAACCCCTTTGAGTCCACCATAGCGATCAAGACGGTAAATGACCTGGTCTTGAGAACCCGGGGACTTCTTCGAAATTTGAATCAGCCCGTCCCCATCAAGGTGATGAACAAAGCAGGAAAAGCGTTCCCCCTCCCCGCTCACCTTTTCGACGGGTTGCACTTTCTGCCAAGCCAAGGCCAATACCACTCTCATCCGCCATTCTTCGTTGTGTCTGTAGGACATTTATTTCTCCTCAAATTTGTTCCTATTAAAATTGCTCCATGACGCACTAACCCGGTCCGGGTCCATCCCTGCTGCGATGATCGTCCGTCCAGCGACCGGCCAACACCGTCACACCTGGTCTTAATCCCTCTCCCTGGTCACCAAGCGGAGAGTCATTCTCCGAAGTCTCTTGGCAGTCGGGAGTGTCGTTCGAGTTCAAGACCTCGCCCACAATTTCTTCAAATTGATCCGATGAAACATCATGAAGATGTCGCAGCGGATTAATCGTCTTTCCCCAAGGATCGCGAACCACGATTCGCCGTCTTCCCTGAACGAGCTGGTAGCCCTGCTCACGCAGAAGCCTGGCAAACTCCAGTCCGTTTGAGCTCTTCTCCCAAGCGGAAGCGATCACGGGGTCGCGATAGCGACCCCTCTTCCCCCGGCACCGTTCTCGCAGATTCTCTTCGCGTTGCTGACAGTAGATCTTTCCTTCCTCCTGCTCCCATTGGTAGGCAAATTCCGAAAGCTTGCGTTTGGAATGACGAAGCGGGGCGGCAATTCCGGTGACCGGATGGACCCGGTTGGCGACAATATGAACGTGTGAGTGCTGACGATCACCATGGGCAATGATCATGGCCTCATGTTCCTCCAAGCCGAGGGCCTGCAAGGATCGTGAAACCGCCTCCCCCATTCGTTCCTTGGTGGGCTTCTGCTCAGGATGCCAGGACAAGGAATAGGAAAAGACCGGCTTCTCCAGCTTGCGCCCCGACCTCCTCCGACCCGAAGCCTCCTTTAAGCGAGCCTGCACCTTCACAGTAAAAGCCATCACCTTCCAGGCCTTGTGAAGACACCGGGTCATCATGTTCCGGGTCTCCGACCAAGCGACACGGCATTCGTCCCGAGTGCCCTTGGCATGATAAAGGTATTGGAAGACACCGTGGAACGATGTTCCCCCTCTCGCAATGACTGGAATCATTTCCTCTCCTCTTCTCCAAGGGCTTCGTCCATCAAGGCTTCAATCTGAAAACACAAGTCCTCCACCTTGGGCGAGACCCGTTTGAAAATATGCGCGTTCTTGGTCAGCTGGTTGAGATTCACCCCAATCGCGTAGAGCTGCTTGATGAGAACGGGATCGTGCCGTCGCTCCCTTTTGACCACGAGGCGCTTCACTTTCATCAAGGTCAAATCACGCGCCAACTGATGCACCGGAAGATCGGCCGCGGCCGCCCGGTGCGCCAGACGCACGAACTCGGCTTCCGTCAGACGAAAGCTGATCTTGCGAATCTTCCTCTCAAATTTTTTCATTCTTGGTCTCACCATTTTTTCTCTCTCCCTTTCTCAATTTTCAAATTTCTGTTCCCACACTCAGTCCAATCAAACCGACTTCATCACCAAGACCCTTTCCCGAGGTTCCCCGGGGGATGCAACGGGGGTCACCCCCTTGCCGAGATCGTCGTTTTTGCCTGCAAAAACACATCTCGCTATCCGGCGAATCCAGAACCCAAGAGTGCGGCGCTCCCGGCGGGTCAATTGAAAGCAGAAGTGGGTCATGGTCGGTTTCCTTTCTTCAGGTTGGTTCACAAAAAACCCCTCCGAAGAGGGGTTCAAAGAGGCTCAATAGAACACAATTGGGTCGTCAGCCATCAAAGATCACGCCACCCGATTCCGGATAAGAAAAGACAATTTCCTCAAGCCATCGTTTCTTCTGCTCGAGGAGACGTCCCCGCCCGTATTGGGGTCCAGGCTGGCGATGCCCCATTAACTCGTTAATGATTTCTTCCGGGGCCTCGACATCACGAAGCCGGTCCTTGAAGGTGTGCCTCAAGCTGTAAAGACACTGGCCGGGAGTCGACAAAAGATCATTGACCCGGAGAAATTTATTGATCGTTGCGGAAGCATTTTCAGAACTCCGGCGATAGCGAACCAAACCTGTCGCCGCCACCTCCCTGGCCGCCTCCAGGGCAACCCCGACCAAAGGAATCCTCCGTTCCGTTGAATCCACTTTCAAGGCACGCAACGTGTTCTTGCGAATCCAGAGGTGAGGGATGGGGTCATTGAGACAATAGTCTTCGGGCAACATCCCCGTGATTTCCATGGGACGTGCTCCGGTTTCCATCATGATGAGAAAGAGCAAGCGGGCGTCACGATTGAGACGATTCAAAGCGGGCCCCTCCAGGAAGGTCTGCTGAAGATAGCGAGCCTCAAAAGGAGGTCTCTTCTGCTTTCGTGAGACAAACTTGGTCTCCGTAAAGAGCGGCACAAAATCGCGCTCAAGCTGAAGCTCGCGTCCCACCGTCACCAGGACATCCTTCACCGCCGTAAGTTGCTTGTTCGCGGTATTTCCCACGATCGTCTTGCGGGAAATACGCTTCATCAAGACCGAGCGAAAGGTGAGAACATCCTTCCGATCAATCAAAGTCAGATCCTTGTCTCCGACGACCTCAATAAAGGCCCGCAACGCGGTCTCACGGGGCACTTTGTATTTCCGAATCTGAAATCCGGACTTCTCGGTCAGCCGATCCTCCAGAAGCGTCCAATAAATTTCCAGGCATCCCGACAACGAGACACCAGGAGAGTTTTCTCCCCCGAGAAGAGCTTCCTCTTTCATCTGCGATGGTGACGCCCCGAGTGATTCAACGCGGGCTACGATTTCCTCCGCAGGGAGAGAAGCCACCTCGGCGATATTGCGATAGGCAAAACCATGGGCCCGGGCAAGTTGCTGGACCTGTCGATAACGGCTGTGCCCACAGTCGCCATTCCCCGAACGAATCAGGTCCGCCCAATACTTCTCCGTGAAGTCATCATGAATGGCAGCCCGACGCTCGGCCTCTTTTCGATCCTTCGTCTTGAGCGACACTCTGACAAACTTGCGACCATCGTAAGGTTTGAGATGAGTCGGAATTCGCCGAAAATAGTAATACCAACTTCCAATCTTGGTGAGATAAGTCGCCATGGGCACCTCCTGATTTGTATGCACCGATGTATGCAAATGTGTATTCAAATCAGGATAGCACGAAGGACGCCTCAAAGACAAGGGGCCCAGGGAAACCGCGGATTCAGGTGATTTTGAGACATTTTGATCGTCAGGAATGATGAGAAAATTGGAGCGGGTGAAGTGCTCCTGCTCCAAAACCGCCAAAGACCAAGGTCTTGATTTCATTGGGATATTTCTCTCCTCCCATTTTTCCAAACTTCGGTTTGTATCCAAAAATGTAGCCGAATCAGTCACTCGGAAAGCTCCTCTGAAATCCTCTTTGCTCTTAGTACCGCATCTTGTTTTTCTTTGCAAGAGACCAACTCCTTTTCAAGGCGTAAAAAGATAGGAAGATACTCCTGCCGTCCAGACGCAATGAGACGCGCGACTCTCCGAAGAGCCTTCTCCAATCGCGCGACCGTGAGAATCTGATTCGATTTCCTCAAGTCGACCGATGTCCAGGTCAACCCTTTGCCACTCTTTCGACTACCCATGTCGTTCTCTTTCTCATCCATGCTAACATTCCCAGTTCAACCTCAATTGCCACTTCCCCCGGATCCCATGACCCGGGGAAATTGACATTGGCTAGTAATCGCTCCGTCCTACTTTGGCGCGGGAGCAGAGGCCGGATCAGAAGCCTCTTCCGTGGAAGTTTCCTTTCCATGATGCTTTGCGGCTTCACGGAATTTCCCAATGGTCGCGTAGGCGCGACGGGAGAGTTCCGAGATCCGCAAGAGATCTCCACTCCCAAAACTATTTCCGTCCTGTAGGGAGCCATTCTGTTCGAAGGTCTTGGACAAAGTAGTACTGAAGAACGGTCCATTCTCTCCTTTGTTTTGCCAAATAGTGGCCTTGAGAGCTCCGTCGCGTATCACCTCGACAGGAGCGTTGGGGGTTGATTGATCGGTCATGATCAGTCCTTTCTTTTTGGGTTTAAAAAAGCCCCGCCAGAGCAAACGCTTTGACAGGGCTGGATTTGGAAAAAGTGTCTTAAAGTCAACTTTCGCCAGTCTAGAAATAGAATACCCCATAAACCGAAAAAGTGTAAAAGGTGATTCGTAAACGAGTGTCTAAGAGTGTCTGACCAACTCATAGGTTCGAGAGCGGAGGGCCCGGAAATACTCACCCCGAAGATCGCGGCGATTGAGCGAAGTCACGACCTCCTCCAATCCCGCCGCGAAGCGCAGCCAGAGCGTTTGCTTACACAGTCCAAATTCCTCCACCAGGATCTTCCAGGGAATCCGGTTGGCCCGCATCCAGATGATCTGCTGGCGGTGAGGATCAAGCTGGAGCAACCACTCCATCACCTCCTCATGATAGGTCACCTCGATAGGCATGGGGGAACCCAGAGTCGTCCTGCCATTCACAATATCATAGAGCCGCTCCCAGTCATCATGAAGAGTGACCGGCCAAAGCGATCCGTATCCCTGAACCTTCACCGAGGGCAGCCGCCGATGAATCGAAGCCGCGTGAATCAAATAAGCCATCACGATTTTCTCGTTCCAATAGAGTGTCGGTTTCACCGTCATCCTCTCTCTCCTCCATAAAGTCGTTCTGCGATTTGATTCAGAGCCTTCGCTTCCCCCGGCTTCAAGCGGACATCCCAGGGATGGACAATAAGGAGCCCTTGCTCCCACCAGGCCTTACGGCGAAGATTTTCCAGTTCCTCCTCACTGAGAGAAGAGCGCCCCAGCATCCCCACGAGAGAGCATGGCAGTTGTGGATTCATGGAAGTCATTTGCCACCTCCCAATCTTGAAATTGAAATCTCCTCGCGAAGAGCCTTCTCAATCTTGAGTCCACTCAACCAGCCTGCAGCATTCTGAGCCCTCTCCTCAATCTTGCGGGCAAAGCTGATCCAGGCCTCCAGCTCGGCATGAGAAAGCCTCATCAGTTCGGTGGCCGGAGCCTGCTCGACCTTCTCCAGAAAGACGAGTGTTGCGTTGTGTTTTGAAGTCATATCCATATCCTTTCAGTAGATGTTGACCGGACCAGCATGCCACCCAATGGTAGGTGAGAACCCCATGCTTGCTCTGTGAGCATCGCATAACGATCACAAGCGAATCACCTGCCGAGAATCGGACAGCACGGGGCCAGCCAGGTGAAGATCATTACGAATCACCTTCCAGTATCGACCTCGTCGACAAGGCCTCTTTTTAATTTTCAGGCCCCAGTGACATTCGGACTTTCGCGCTCTCCACAGCTCAAATCAGTTCTATCCTTCCACCACCTTGACTCTCAACTCCAAGGTGTGGCAAACAGATCATAGGGTGTTCAAAAAAATCTTGAGGTATGATCAATCCAGAGGAGCAAACGGCATGAGACAAACTCTGCCACTGCGTATCTTTTACCCCTTGTCTGAAATGGAATCGCTCTGGGGAGTGGCCCCGGCAGATCTTCATCAGTGGCTTCAACACGGGGTTCTGAAAGCCCATCTCTGGATCCCCATGTCGAGCCTCTACGAAATCGACGAGGAGGTGAATGGCAACCAAATCATCCAGACGAGAATTCTTTGTCACCGGGAAGGATATTTGAAGATCTTTCCCCATGACTGCCAGCGTCTTTTCCTTGAGGGCCAGACCTTGCTTCGCGAGTTCGGAGGAGATTCACCCGGAAAACGTTACGGCCTCCCCGACAACGTCCCATCCCTTCCCGTCCGACTCGAGAATCTCGTCATCCTGACCGAAGAGCGCATTCGTTTCGAAGAGTCCTACCAACTCCCCCAAATCCCCCCGGGTAACACCAAATTGATCTCAAACCAACCCTTTCCTCCGGAACATCACCGCGCCCGGCCCATCGAACCGATCTTCCGCAAGGTCAAGTATCAGGGAAGCCTCCACACCTTTGGAACCTTGCAGGCGACCATCATCGGGATCCTCTACCAAGCTTCCCAAGAAGGAAGACCCTGGATCAATGGCAAACAGCTCTTGGCCGAAGCCGGCTCCCTGAGTTTCAGTGTCTCGAATCTCTTCAAACGAAAACCGGTCTGGCGAAGCTTCATCACCTCGGACAGCCTCGGTAACTACCGGATCGACCAAGACTTCTTTCAATTCAGGCAAGAGAGCGAGGGGCAATGACGAGATCTTCAAACCCTCGGCTCTCCATCATACTACCGAATCACTTCTCTCCGGGTTTGTAACGAAACTCTTCCAGCTCCTTGTGATACTGCCGGAACTCATGCCCCATGATCTCTTTGATGTCCTTGTGAAATTGGCGACCCTTTTCCGAGAAGGCGTTCTCGGGGTGTAAAATGGAAAACCAATCCTTGGCGGTCGCGAGATTTTCGAGTTCCTCCATCGTCTGAAACGTCAGGGTTTCGATTGAGCTCGCACTCCAGCCCTGAATCTTCAAGAAATCCCGATTCGCTTCGAAGGCAAGATGCAAGCGAGCAAGCGGAGGAGGATGCTCACCGCTTTCATAGGGATCAAAGCCATCAATCGTGCGATCTACCCGCTGCAGATACGCCCAAAACCAAGTGAGAATAGCCGAAGTCACAAAAGCCGCCTTCAGCCGACTCTCAGTGGACAAGGCCTTCAGACTTTGCGGCAGATAAGGAGTGGCCCCAAAAGCACCCTGCAAAATCGTCTGTGCCGAGAATCGATCCGCCTCCGCTTCCAGTGGCATGATTCGGAGATTCCCTCTCCCATCAGGAAGCTCGTTCAGTGCTCTGATCCCAAAAGCTTTCGTAGTAAACTCCAGGTGCCCCATAAAAGCGTGGGACAATTCATGGGA
This sequence comes from uncultured Verrucomicrobiales bacterium, assembly GCA_913060685.1. Lineage (GTDB taxonomy): Bacteria > Verrucomicrobiota > Verrucomicrobiia > Verrucomicrobiales > Akkermansiaceae > SW10. The sequence continues at coordinate 11,380 of CAJXVQ010000039.1, read as the reverse complement.
CCAAATAGCATCCAGGGCCAGACCGGTGAAATAGAGGGCGGCCTCTTCTCTCAATGGGCAAATGGGATAGGCTAACTCCGACCGAACCAGAAGAGCCTCCTCCGGACTCTTACGGAAAAAACCATAACCCGCCGGCTTTTCGCGATCCCTGACCCGTCCCGGATCTTCGAGCTTCGGATCTCCGATTTCCGGAAAGAAGGAAGGACTCGCAAGAGCCAGGGAAAAAATGTCAACCAGTTGGAAGGGAATGGCATCAGACACCATGAAGCAAAAACCATCCTCCGAATATGCCGCCTCAGCATCCGTCAAATTGCTCTCAAGGTAGTGACACCCTCCGGATTGGAACAACTTTCCCTTTCCGTTGATGTGGCCATCCAGGCTTCTCAAACGTCCACTGGCTGCGATCAAGGCGGGCAGAGCAATGACCTGACTGAATTGATCGAATTCAGTGACAACCGGCCCTCTGTCCGAGGCATAGTCAAGGAACAGGCTGGAAGGAGAGGGCATTTTCATAGGCTTCGGCGAAGAACATACGACTCCTGGGAAGAACTCCAAATGGCAAATCACGCTCAATCAAAAACGACCTCGTTCGAGATTTACAGCGAACCTAAACGGCTTCGACCGACACCTCCCTGATTCCGAAACTCTGACCTCCATCATCGCTGGGAAGTGAAATCGACCGCACGCTTTGAGTCTGTAGCTCAGTCCAAAGTGCGTCCAGAGATTCCCCCTTCAACTCGACCACCCACCCTTGATAAAAAAGACGCAGCCTCCCCTCCTCCATCAAAGCATGACGGAAGCTGATCCATGGGATCATCACCTGCCGTTCTTCCTCACAAATTACGATCGTGGGAGTTCCCGGTTCCAACACGATACTTTCTTCTTCATCGAATTCGTCTTTGAGTGCCATGCTTTGTTTTTCTTGCGAGTTGTTGGAGTCGGATTGCCATGAGGGACGCAGGGTGAGCATTTATCATCGCGTTTACCTTTATCATTTTCTTCATTCGTCTCACTCCGGCGAGAGACTTGGACTGAGCACCATGAGCGGCTCGATTCTTCAGCTCAACCGGCTTGGCGGAATTGGTAGTCCGAGGAGATATTTTCACCTGGGCTTCAGTAACAAGACGATCAAGCCCCCTTGCCTGTTCCGGACTCATACGACGTCGCTGGATTTCTCGGACCTGCTCTGGTTCCGCCTTGCTCATCTTGGAAGACCGCCAGTCCTGCACAAATCCCGCGGCCATCTTTTCATCAGGAACCTTGGAGAAGCGAGCCTGGTATTCCTCCTGAAAACGGCGGGTCGCCGCGCCCTTCCCATCCTTGATAAACTGCTCAACCCGGCGCTTTCCCGGAGCCTCACCAAAAGTCGCCTGGTATCGACTTTCAAATTTCTCTCTTTGAAGGGTTCGTTGGCTAAAACACTTTTCCAGTGAGTCATCAATCCCAGCGATACGAAACGTTCCCGCCTCTTGCGTGATACCGTAGCCCAACTTGCGACACTCTTCGGCCAACTCGCGGTAGAACTCGCCCCGGATCTTCGTGCTCTCCTCGGCCATTTGTTTCGGCTGCAAAGCCAGCCAACGTTCGGACTGCTGATCCCATGTCACATTGGCAAAAACGAGATGAGTGTGCAGTTGAGGATCAAGAAGCCGACTGGTGTCATGACGATAGACGGCAGCAACGGCATTCCCGGTCTGGCGGACGTTTTCAGTCCGCACAAAGTCACCTCCCCGGACCCGCACACAAGCGGCCTCCTCCAAGCGTTCGAAAGCCCGGACTACGCATCGATCAAAGGCGGCGGTCACGCGATCGTCCCCTCCCACCATCGCGGCGATGCTCACCGACTTGGGAGCTGAAACGACAAAATCGTGATAGGCCACCTTTGGACTTCGTGGAGTCAACTTCTCCCCGGTGCCAGGATGCCGATTTGAGCGTAGTGCTTCGAAAACTTCAGGGGTCACCTTGTCGCCCTCGATCCCAAGAATTTCGGCAGCTTTCCCATGCCAATGTCCCACCACCGTTTTCGATTCCGAGTAGTAGTCATTCGCAGAGAGATGATTCCGCATGTAGGCCCGGCCATCCCGGATCTGACTCACCGTAATCATTCCTCCGAGGGGGCTGAGGTTTTCGGTTTCTCCCATCGATCAATGGGACGGCTCTCGTCAAAGTCGAACATCAACTTCTTCTGCTCTTTCTGCGGCGATATCCGGGGAGAAGAAACCACAGCTTTCCGACCCTCCGCACGGCCCGATGACCTGCCAAGCTCCGGCATCCGTGTTTCCCCACCCTTCTGAATTCCCCTCAAGCAACAGAACTGCCGAACCGCCTCCCTGCTGATCGCAAGATCATGAGTGTCTCGTAACCAAGTCGAGATCCGGGAATAGGGCCAGGCCTTCGAGCGCATCTCGGCGATCTCGTCTCGCCAGACTTCCAGGCGACTTCGGTTGGGTCGTTGATGAGGTGTAATAACGTCGTCCATTCACCTTAAAAGCGGGAAAACTCACTTGCCGAACCCTTGTTTTTCACTTGGCAAACCCTTGGCTCTAAACTTGTCGAACCCTTGGCAGATGCTTGGCAAACCCTTGCCGAACACTTGGCACCCAAAGGCCCTTTCCTAAGCGCACAGCGCTTAGGGTATTGTGTCTTAGCGAAAGCCCTCACTCAAAAACAAGCAGACGGCTTCAAGTCTCGTACCGACAAACAAAAGCCCCCACAAAATTGCGGGGGCTTTCTTTGAATGATTCGGTTTCACCTTTCGATCGTCCGGCAGAATTGCCAACGCTTTCGAGTGATGAAAATGAAGCCTCCGTATTGGAGGCTTCACTTCTCGTCTATGCAGCAATGCGTCCGCACTTCAGGGCACTTTCAGAGTAAGCAAGAAGACCCTGGCTTGCCTCGAAGGATCGATCCCGTTCCACGGGCAGATCGAGGGCCCACCGGAGCGAAGCCAACTCTGCCAAACTCAGGTAGCCGAGCTCGGGAGATCCCTCTCCGAGATCGCAGAGCCCAAAGACAATGTCTTCATTCTCTGGATCCAACTCGGTGAGCAACCACTTTGCGCCACTGCTGGGAGCAATGAGCTTCACGACCGGAAAGAAATCGATTCCCTCCTGATGAGATGCTTCGAGATCTCGTCGCTCAACATGGTTGGCTTTGAGTTTCTCTTTCTGATCTTCGGTCAAAAGCATCATGATTCCGCTCCCTCAGCCGCTCCTTGGCTGTTGGCAGTTTCTTCCCTCTTGAACTCAGGCATGGTGTGATAGTCCTCGTAAGCCATCGCGAGAGCGGCACGCACTTTCGCGATTTCGTTCAGGTTCAGAGAGATTTTCTGTTCCTGCCATTCTCCCTGCTGATCACGATAGGATCGGCGCAGGTCGAAGCTATGGAAGGTCTTTCCCTCGTGGCTCTTGTTGGCCCAAATCGCTACCTTGACGGTTCCGAAGCGGACATCGTGAACGGGTTTCTGTTTTTGATCGGTCATTTCTTTTCTCCTTTTGTTTTAGAAATGGTTTTCATTTGTAGACCCCACCGAAGCGTAGCGCCGGTGAGGGCTGCACATGAAGGCCATGGCCGAAAAAGGGCGAAGCCCAGCTCGGAAACTCACAGTTGGAACCCTTTCCCGCAGGGGAAGGGCTTGGGCTAAAAATCGGCAAAATTGCGGAAGGTTCGCGCGGAGCGTGAAAGCCGTCATTTTGACTATTTTTCGGCTTCCGGCCTTGAATTTACGAGATGGGTTTTGCCCCCGTTTCCGAAGGGAAACGGAACCTTCAATGCGGAAGTTACCACGGACAGAGGACTGGATAGAGATGCTGAACCAAAGGTTGGAATTTCCGAAAAGGCCCCACACAGAGCCCGTTAAGGGAAATTCCAACTCAACCTGATCAGCCCCACCGGTCTTCCCTCCGCATTCCATAAACAGGTCCTAAGTCTCCTTATGCCGACTTATAACGGGAGGCGCTTTCAAACAGCTAAAAAATAACAGGCTGGGAACTCCACCTCGGCGGTGCCTTTGGTGGCTTCTTCGAAATTGCGGATCATTGCGATGAAGTCATATCGGGTCCGCCATTGACCTTCAATGACAGACCCAAATGATGCTAAGCCTCCGTCAACGCCTTCATCCGACGGCACATTTCCTCGGGGGAAACTTCCTCAATAAACTGGCTAAGCGACCAGCGATAGCCATAGGGATCCCTGATCATCGCCGAACGCGATCCCCAGGGTTGATCCGCGGGCTCTGTCAAAGGCACTCCTCCCGCCGATACCGCCTGGGCAAACGAGTCGTCGCAACTCTCGATGTTCAGCCCGAACAAGCAAGACGCCTGCACGCCCTCGGGCATCGGAGCGCAATGCCATTCCGGACACCCTTCGGAGAGATAGACCTTCGTATTCCCGATCATCATTTCCGCATGCGCCACTGAGCCATCAGGCATTGGCATGCGATAAAGCTCCTTGGCTCCAAAAGCCTGGGTGTAAAATTCAAGAGCGGCGTTTCCGTCGTTCACGGTCAGCGAGAGAGTCAGTGTTGGTTCGTTTTTTTTCATAACTTCATTCAGTTGAATGGAACGAAAGGAAAACATACCCCACTGACAACCCTATGTCAGGAGCGTTTTCATTCGCGATAAAGCGCCACTATTTTTTGCGCAGCTTCGGCCAGAGTCTGCCGAAGCTCAGGCGGCTCGCACGCCTCCACCGCCACCCCTAGACCAAGCAACCAGTTCGCCAGCCAGTCCAGAGAATAGGCCTCCCCCTTGAGCCTGGTGCGCTTGTTAGAAAGCACTTCCTTCTCAACCACCCGAGCCGGCATCTCCGCCAACACCCGTTCCAGGACCCAATTTTCACACTCGATGACCACGGGAACAAATTCCGAATCGCTTTCACAGTCCTGAAGAAATCCTACCATCGAAAAATCTTCATGCCCAAGAAAGGTTTCATCCAAGACCTGCCATTCCTTCATCCGATCCAAGCGGAAGTCCCGAAACCCTTTCCGCAAACGACACCACGCAATGAGATGCCAATGTCGGCTATAGAAGATCAAGCCCAAGGCCTCGACCACCCGCTCGATCGCCTTGCCTTTTCCCCCGGTGTCATAGCGCAACGCCACACAGCGTCTCCGCACCACCGCCTCCTGAATCTGCATCAAGGAATTCTCATCCGCCGATCTGCTGCCCGGCCCCCACACTCTCACAACATCCCCCAGCCTCCTCAAATAATCCTTCCGCTCATCCGGCAAAGCCGCACGCACTTTCAAGAGAGCTCCCCGCATCGACTGCTTCAGCGATTCATCCCCAAACTGCTCGCACAACTCCCCACTCATCAACAAGGCCGCCGCCTCCTCCTCGCTAAACATCACCGGCGGCATGTGATACCCCGGCATCAAGCTGTATCCCACCCCTGCCTCGGCCACGATCGGCACCCCGGCTTCCCCCAGCGCAGAGAGGTCCCGATAAACCGTCCGAACACTCAGTTCAAAGTGCCCCGCGATCTGCTCCGCCGTCACCACCCGATGACTTTGCAACATCAAGATCATTGCGGTCAGCCGGTCGATACGATTCATGACAGACAGCCTTAGCCGCCTTCGGCCCTCTCCACAACACCCGGGGCTGAGGAATCAACGGACTTGCAGCGGATTGTGGCGATGGGGTCGAACAACGCAAAGTTACTCAAAGATAGGAAGAGAAGGAAGGTGAGCGCATCGTCAAAGCGGCTCTAAAGGAACATCAACCCAACGAGGCAGACCCCTAAGGATAGCATCGAATGATACTATCAATGGTCAACCTGTGCTTTGTCGTCTGTGTGCTCCTCAAAACACTCCGGAAAATAGAAGGGCTGGAAAAAGGCGCTGATCTTCACCCCAAAGAGACATCCAGCTTGAAAGAGACTCGCGGACGACATCGGGTTAATCCCGCTTTCATGATCCCGAATCTCTTCCGGACTGACCCTCAGGTAAGCCCCGACCTCATCCAAGCTCAGGTCCATATCCCTTCGCAAGGAGCGAAACATCAAGCCGACGACCTGGTCGATCGCAATTGAATTGTCAGGACTTCTTTCGTCCATTATTCCCCTCTTCCTTCGCCCCTCAAATGGCGAATATGATTGCTCTTGCAACCGTTTCCTCATTCTGTTGCAGATGCTTATACTTCTAGGCCTGGCGGCCCGAAAAATCAAGCGAAAAGCTTCCAAACACACGATCGTATTCCACCGGCTCTACCAGCTCCGCACTGCCTCCGTTTTCTTGATGAAAACGACCATCATACCCGTGCTAAAGGTCTGCTTGATTCCATCATGCTCGACGCATTCCTTCAGGTGCTCGATTTGCAAAACCGACCATCCCTGTTCTTCACGATCTTTGATCCGGGCATTCATTGCCGCATCTCTTTGATCGTCTGAAACGCCACACTCAAAGCTCTCGACTTCGGTGACCGAGGGCGCAGGCCCTGCCGCGACAGAAGGCAGTTTTGACTTCCGATGCGGCCAGGCACGACCGGCCAGTGCCCGCTCATCCGGCCCGATGAAATCAAGGTAGATTTTGGTGGTGTCGATGTTCGTATGGCCGAGCCACTTGGAGATCGCCGTCAGCGGCACTTCTTCGGTCAGGTTATCGATGGCAAAGGCGTGCCTCAGGCCTTTCGGCGTCCCTTTCGCTCCATCCAACTCCGCCAGAGCCATATATTTTTTGACGATCCGCCAGCCGGTCCAGCGAGTGAACTTCCAAACCCGGGATCCAAGACCAGATGCAGCCTGTTGAAGTAAAAGATCGATCAGCTCATCTGGAACAGGCAGGGCCCGCGTTCGCTCCTCTCCTCGCTGCTTAAGAGTTTTGAAGACCAGAGCCTTCTCTGATTGGTCGATATTCTCCAGCCGAAGACTCAGCGCCTCTGAGATCCGACAGCCCGTATAGATGAGCACCATGCACAGGGATTTGTGAGCCAAATCCTCCGACCCTTCCACTGTTTCATAGAAGAGAAACCTCTCGGCTGGATTGAGGTATTTTCGTTTTCCGGACTGGTCATACAAGCGCGTCAATTTTCCCACCCTGCAACACAATGAGGATTCTGTTGCAGAGAATACACGATTCCCAAACGGAAATCACTACCCACAAAAAACTATGACCATCCATCAAATACTCGGAGAAAACGGAATTCAAGAGAGCGTCTGCTCAAACGGAGCCTGCCCGGCTGCCATCACCACCGATGACGGCAACGTCTACGTGCAAGGATACATTCCTGGAGTTGAAGCAAACCAAACGCTGACGGCCCCAGACGGCGAAGCCTTCGTGAGAATCCCCCTCCCCGTGCTCAAGAAAATTGCCGCACAGATTGTCGACCTTTAGGTCGATCATCTCATTCACGCAGCGGAAGTCTCCACTCGCGGGGCTTCCGCTTTTTCTTTGGCTTCAATCGCGGCGACTTTGTCATCAAGGAAGGAGCTTAGGGGCTCGGGGTAAAACGGCCTGAGCTCGCTCCAGAGATTCTTCAGCTCAGATGTCTCAAAAAGACACTCGATGTCTACCTCAAGACTGTGCCACTGGGATCGGGTCAGCAGACCTTGTTCATTGAGGTGCACAATCAGCGCGATTTGATTTAGCCAGAGTTGCAGGTAACGACGCACCGTCTCCTCCTCGCCAGAAGTTCCACCAATCACGCAAAAGAATTCAGGGCGATCAAACCCCATGCCCAGGAGCTGCCGGTTGATGTCATAGATCTGAATCAAGGCGCTCGTGCGGCTCTGTTTGCGCCCCTGCCGCAATTCCCAAAACACCACCGCCAAAGAGACCAGCGACATCGTCGTCGCAATCCATTCAGAATATTCCAAGTTCTCTCTCCTCTTCAGGTCTCACAAAATCACCTTCTCTGAGAATCAACCTGAGATCCCTACCGCAGGACCAAACGCCCGAACCCGAACTCCGGTTACTTAATACTCACAAGCCAGCATGAGGGTCATCACACGCGTGGTTTTTTCCGGGTCGGAAGGATCTTCGCTCCCCCACTCAAGAGTCTTATCGTAGTAGTCGATCTTGAAATAGATCTTCTGGTCTCTCACCAAGAAGCTCCCGAAATCGTGCTCTCCATGAGGATCATTATCTTCGTTAAAGGCGTCAAAGAAGCGCGCTTTCTGAACCGCCGCGATCCTCTCGAGTTCGGGCAACTCAGCGACACCTCTCGTCATGACGCATCGCCCAAGATCTGGATTCATGCTACGACGAAATTCGTCGTTCAACCTTCTCGTGATTTCCTTGGAGCTATCTTCCTCCGGCATTTCCAATCCCCTCCTGCAACAGAAGCTAGAATATTAACAGATTCGAAAGTCCGAGTAAAGAGAGCGCCCCTATCCTCAAGGAGTGGGGCAGCGATCCTCACAATGGCGTCCCCAGACGCCCCACCTCAAAAGCCAATTCTTAAGTTGGTTGATCTGCAGAGGGCTGGGGAAATCCCGTCTTATCTTGTAGATTCGTATTATTGAGGAGAATTGGTGCCCTTCTCCACAGGAGTGTTGTCTTTTCCCGTGAAGAGTAGAACATCGTACCGGCATGAAAGTTCCTGTTCACCAGTTGGTATTGGCGTTGCTGACATTGATTTCAGTGGAAACCAGTCGCGGAGAACGCGTGGTTTCAGCAACGGCTGCCAAGCCACTTGAGCGGGTTCGAGTGAGCGGCGACGGAAAACGCTTTGTCCGTGGTGCCGCAGCCGAGGAATTCGTCGTTTGGGGCGTTAATTATGATCACAACGGGGCGGGAAAACTTCTGGATGAGTATTGGGAAGACGACTGGGAATCGGTCGTTGCCGACTTCCATGAGATCACGGAACTCGGTGCAAATTGCGTTCGGATTCATCTACAGTTCGGCAAGTTCATGGAGGCGCCCGACCAGGCGAATGCGGATGCCCTCGCCCGCTTGGGCAAACTCGTAAAGCTCGCGGAAGAGACCCGCCTTTACCTCGATGTGACCGGGTTGGCGTGCTACCACAAGAAACACATTCCCGAGTGGTATGATCAGCTGGATGAGCAGGAGCGGTGGGCCGCGCAAGCGGTCTTCTGGGAATCCGTGGCAAGCATTTGCGCGGGTAGTCCCGCCATCTTCTGCTACGATCTGATGAATGAGCCGATTTTGCCCGGCGAGGAGGTGAGCACGGAATGGCTCACGGGAGAACTGGGCGGCAAGTTTTTCGTGCAGCGGATCACTCTCGACCTCAAGGGACGCTCTCGCGAGGAGGTCGCTGAAGCGTGGGTCAACAGGATGGTGAAGGCGATTCGCAAACAGGACCAGGATCACCTGATCACCGTCGGTGTGATTCCCTGGGTGTTCGTGTTCGATGGTGGAAAGCCCTTGTTCCATGGCCCTCAAGTTGGCAAGGAACTCGACTTTGTGGCGGTGCACTTTTATCCGAAGAAGGGGGAGGTCGGGAAAGCTCTCAAGGCACTGAAAGCCTACGAGGTCGGCAAGCCGCTCCTTATCGAGGAGATGTTCCCGTTGAAATGCAGCTCGAAGGAACTGATCGAATTCATCGACCGATCTGCCGCGCACGCGGATGGCTGGATCAGCTTCTATTGGGGGCAGACTGCCAAAGAACTTCGGGCCAAAGAGGATCGATCGATTGCCGAGGCGATCACGGCTTCTTGGCTCGAGTCCTTCCAGGCAAGGCCACGATAAGATCGCGGTCTTCATCAAAATTGCAAAAAGCACGCCGGATACCCCGTGACAAGGAAGTCGATCTCATTTCCGATCACTACCCGGTCGAGGCGGTGTTCGCAAAGTAGCCGAGTCAATAACCCACCGTAAAAAGGCGGTGGTGTTCTCAGCAAGACGGCACGGTGTTCCCGTTTTGCAGCTAATCAATTCCGCTCGACCGTCTTCCCCAGAAACCCTGCGACCTGTTCGGCCACTGCGGATACGCGTTGAGTTCTCCCATTCTGCGTTTCATCCAGAGTAACCGCCCGCCGCGGTTTATTGACCCTCATTACCGCCTTGCAGACTTCTACTTCGCTGACACCAGGAACATCCACCGAAACGTTGGTTTCAACCGTCTCAATGGTGATCACCACGGAATTTACATTTTCAATTTTGAATTTGAACGGTTTCTCAGTGGTAACTAACGGCGAATTGGACTCGTACGTGCCCCGCCCCGTTGAACGATCCAGGACGAGTCGTTCCCGGGAAAAGAGCTGGACAACACCCACTCCAAACAACGCCAGACCAATCAATGTTCCGATTCCGATCGGCAATAAAGACATCCCGGCCCCTTCTTCCTTCCACAGAATCCAGCCAAACGAAACGAAAGCCGCGATCATCCCGCCACCAATCAAGACGAGAGCGATCATCCATCGAAGTGTTCCAGCGACACCGCCCAGGATGAGCTTCGTTTTGCTTTGATGTTGAATCTTCATTTTCGATGCTGATTGGCAGTAGGATAAGCCAAACGGAAACTGCTTCCTGTTACAAACTTTAACAGGTTTGGAATGGAGCTCCCTCACGGGACTCACACTCGGGATTTTCGTTAGCACAGAATTGTCGCGACAATCTCCACACGCTCTGGATTGAGGACAGTCCCATGAAGCTTCACAACCCCACACACCCCATCAAGCGCAACCGCGACCAAACTAATCCTTGGAATGGCAGAATGGAGGACTACGATCCCGGATCATGCATTTCCGTTCTGAAACGCCCTGCGGACAAAGACTATCGGCTCCCCTCCGCTCAGGTCCAAAGGCGGCTTCAAGGCCCTCGCGCCAAAAGTAAATTCCTGTAGTGATCCGCCCCGGCATGAAGGTATTGCCTTACATCGTTCTCATCGCACTGCTCGCCTCGACTCAACGGGGCGAGGCGGCTCCGGACTATCTTGTCGATGTGAAACCTCTTTTCGCCTCGCGCTGTTTCACTTGCCACGGTGCCCTCAAACAAAAATCGAAACTACGCGTCGATACGGCGGCGGGTATGATCGCTGCCGAAGTCGTCGTAGCCGGAAAGCCGGAGGAAAGCCGATTGCTGGAACTTGTTTCGTCCAGCGATGTCGAAGAGAGGATGCCACCCGAGCACGAAGGCTCTCCATTTACCGAGGCAGAGGTGACCGTGATTCGACAATGGATCGCGGCAGGAGCCAAGGCACCGACGGACGAAAAGGCGGAGGACGATCCGGCCGAGCACTGGTCATTTCAGAAACTCGTCCGACCGAAAATCCCCCCGGTGAAAAATGCCAACTGGGCACGAAGTCCGATCGACACTTTCGTAGCTGCCCGACACGAAGGCCATGACATCGAACCACAATCGGACGCCACAAGGCTCACGCTGATTCGGCGCTTGTATATCGACCTGATCGGCCTGCCACCCGATCCGGAGGAACTTGCGGCGTTAGCGCTGTCTCTTATACACATCTCCGAGCCCACGAGA
>CAJXVQ010000038.1 GCA_913060685.1 uncultured Verrucomicrobiales bacterium | reverse complement strand
TTTTGGAGAAATTGCGATCCGGTTGTATCGGCAGCGGAGTGGACTACTCCCTGGTTGATACAAGCCGTCCCCTGGACGGACTCCTCAGTGAATTTCTGGAAACCCGCTCATTGAATATGATGGGCCCATCAGTTGGAGCACGCTTATGAATTTTCTGAATCCATGGATGTTGTTGGGGGGCTTGGGCATCGCCCTGCCCATCCTCGCGCACTTGTTGAATAAACATCAGTTCAAGCAAACGGACTGGGCCGCGATGCAGTTTCTAAGCCGCGCAATTAACGTGCGTTCCAGGCAGATCAAACTGCGCGATCTCCTGCTACTCGTTCTCCGCTGCCTTGCGGTCCTGCTGCTGGTGCTCGCCATCTCCAGGCCGATCCTTGAAGAGTCATCCGGCACCATCGCCTCCAAGCTCGGCGAACGCCGTGCGGGAGTGGTCATCGCCCTTGATGCTTCGTTCAGTATGCAGCACAGCGATGGCACCAGCACGCGCTTCGAGCGCGCCGTGGAAAGCGCCGAATTGATCGCAAAGAGCATTAACCCCGGAGATCCGGTCTCCCTGATCCTGCTCGGGACCGAACACAAGGTCGTCGTCCGCAATATGGTCTATGATGCCGATCGTTTTAATGCCATCCTACACGCCCAAAAACCCACCGACGAGCCGCTAAACCTCGATAGCGTCCCGATCCGCCTCAAGGAACTCGCCGACGGCTTGGACGCGGGGCAAAAGGAAATCCATCTCATCACCGACGCCCAACAGTATGACTGGGATCGTGGAAGCGACCGCTTGCAGGCTGCCTTCAAAGACCTCGGCCAGGACGCCAGTGTGATTTTTGTTCCCATCCTGGGTGGCTCGGACAATCTGGCCATCACCAACCTCGAGCTGGTCTCCGGCGTGTTGCGCAAAGGCACCACCGCACGCTATCGGGCAACGGTCAAAAACTTTGGTGATACTCCCGCAACCAATGTCATGGTCCGGGGAGCGGTCAACAACATCAACGTGGACACCAAGTCCATCCCGTCGATCGCCGCGAGTTCATCAGAGACGGTTTCCTTATTCATTCCGTTTCAAAACCCAGGTCCCGTTCAGATCACAGCCGAACTTGATTCCGACGCATTGCCCCTGGATAACGCACGCCGGACTGTCGCCGTGATTCGCGACCAAGTGTCGATTTTATGTGTCGAGGAAACGTCGGCCGACTCGAGCGAATTCAGCGGGTTTATCTCTGCCGCCTTGCGCGCACGCGACAGCGGCACAAGTCAGGAGGACTTTACGGTGAAGTCGGTGCCCTGGGTCTCTCTTCCCACGCAAGACCTGACGACTTTTGATGTCGTGATTCTTGCCGATGTTCCCGCGATCACACCCGGGCAGGCACGCCAGTTCGAAGATTATGTCCGCGCGGGCAACGGCTTGATCTGGTTCCCGGGCGGGAATATCAAGCCCGCGGTCTGGAACAAGCAGTCGGCCCTTGTTGGCACCACCTTGCTCCCCGCCGTGATCGAACAAACCATGGACACGAGCAATGACATGGGTGTGGGGAGACCCCTCGAACCCTCGATTCCGGACCACTCCGTCTGCCGCCCCCTGCGATCCCTCTCCGAAGACTTGCTCAGCGAAACTCAATTCCTGAAAGTGCTGAAGGTCAAACCCGCCGCCGGCAGCTCCACCGTGTTGGCGCTTGCCGGAAGTGCCTCGCCTCTGCTTATCGAGCACGCCATCGGCCGGGGACAGGTGTTCATGTTTACCTCCTCGGCACAACCGACGTGGAACAACATGGCTCTGACTCCGGTGTTTCCGATGCTGCTCCAACAGATGGTGACTTATCTGACATCACGTGAGTTTGAAAAACCCAGGATGGTTGGTAACTCGCTGTCGCTGTCTTATGTGGATCAGCCGGACGCCAGCAACGCCGTCTTTGAGACCCCTGGGGGTGAAATAATTACGGTGCCGGTGAAACAATACCGGAATCAATACGTCGCTCTGCTCGACCGCGCCGATGAGGCCGGATTTTACCTCACTCGTGTCAGTGTGCAGGCACCCGGTATGCCGATCGCCGTCAATGTCGACACCGGAGAATCCCAGGTCACATGTCTGCCTGCCGACGACCTGGCAAATCTGTTCAGGGATACCGACATCATGATCGCGCGTTCCGAAGCGGAACTGCTCGACTCGATCCAACAAGCGCGTGCCGGACTGTCGTTCTGGCATTTTCTGCTGATGGCCGGCTTGGTGCTCCTCGTCCTCGAAAGCCTGCTGGCGCACTTCACCTCGCACCGCGCGGCCAAGAGCGTGTCTCCCAAGAACAAACCCGCTCCAGCAATGGCGCAAACCGCGAAGAATTGAAAATGATCAGTTGGCTATCCAGTAACATTCAAATCGAACGGCTCATCTGGGGGCGTCCTGTCTCAATGGGCGTCATGTTGGTTGCTCTTGGTGCCATCGTGGCACTGACCATCTATCTCTACCGGCGCCGGCAGGGATTGCCGCGAAAGGTGCGCATCTCCCTTGCCCTCGCGAGATTGCTTGTGCTGTGCCTGATCGTGGCCGCTCTCTTTGAGCCGACCGCCGTGGTTCAGGAAACCCACACTGCGAAGCGTCGCTTGGCGGTGCTGGTCGATGTCTCCAAGAGCATGTCGATCAAGGACCAGCGCAAACGGCCCGAGGACATTGCCGAGGCCGCGGTCGCACTTGACCTCCTGCCATTTTCGGAAACCACGGACGCCAACAAATCGGTGCTGGAACTCGACGGCAAGCAGCGCCAGCAAGTCGCATCCGCTTCGCGCCTGGACCTGGCAAAGAGCCTCCTGTCAAAACCGGCCGGCACAATGCTCAACTCGCTCAGTGAAGATCTCGACATCAGTTACTATGCCTTTGGTAATTCGTTGCGCATGCTCACCGATAAACAGGACGAGTCCACCGATGGCCTGTCTGCCTTGAAGGCGGATGATCCGGGAACCGACATCACGGACGCGCTCAAGGCGATTTCCAACGTCGATCGCGGCGCGCCGCTGTCCGGGATTGTGCTGCTCACCGATGGGCTTGATACTTCATTGAACCGGGCGGACGGGACCCTTAATGATCTCGGCAGATACGGTGTCCCGGTCTTCCCGGTGCCGATGGGCATCACCGACCCCGACGATGTTTCCATCCGCAATGTCATCGTCCAGGAAGTGGCCTTTGCCGGTGACAAAGTTCCCGTCCGGATTCAGATCCGCTCCAAGGGATATGAAAAGCGGATCGCCGATGTCACCGTATTGCTCAATGGCCGCCCCGTGGCGACACGAAGCATCTCGCTGAAGGGTGGCTTGCAGTTCGAAGACCTCTTTTTTAATGTCGATGTGAGTGAAAAAGGGGCAGCGCAAGTCGAAGTCACCATCGAACCGTTCTCCGACGAAGCAACGTCGGAAAATAACAGGGCCGAACGCAGCATCCGTGTCGTGAATGAAAAAATTAACGTGCTCTGCCTGGAAGGCAGCGCCCGCTGGGAGTTCCGTTACCTGCGCGCGATGTTGAAACGTGACCCGCGTATCAACGCCACTTTTATTGCCACTCGCGCCAAAGCCGGAATGGCCCAGAGTTCCTCCGAATACATCGCCCGATTCCCCAACAAACGCGAAGAGGCATTCAAGTATGACCTCGTGATTCTCGGGGATGTCGATGCCAATTTTTTCAGTCCCGATGAGTTCTCCCGATTGGAAGAACTCGTCAAGGAACGCGGTGGCTCGCTGCTGATGCTCTGCGGGTCTCGTTTCGCCCCCACCAGCTATGCCGGCACCCCGGTGGAGCGAATGCTCCCCGTCGAGTTTGATCCGAACGCAAAATGGGAAGAGGTCGATGACAACGTGCATCCCGTCCTGACGCCCGAGGGCAAGAGCAGTCTGGTGATGACGTTGGAAAATGAGGAGGAAAAGAACGACCGGGTTTGGACCCGCGTCGCACCGCTCGACCGCGTCCCTCCATTCCTTTCAGCCAAGCCAGGGGCCACGGTGCTCGCCGAACTCTCTGATTCAGTGACTCGTTCCGACCGCTACCCACTCGTTGCCTGGCACCGCTACGGAACGGGCAAATGCATGGTCATGGGAACCGACCGCCTGTGGCTGCTCCGCTTTAAAACCGGGGACAAATACCACTGGCGCGCCTGGTCACAGTCCATCCAGTTTCTTACGCTATCACGCTTGATGGGAGAGCATAAGAGGATCCGCCTTGAAACCGACCGCGCAAGCTATCAGAGCGGCGCCCAGGTCCAGCTATACGCCCACGTCCTCGACGATGCCTACGATCCGGTCAATCAAGCCGGATTTGAAGTCAATGTCACCAAGCAGGACGATACCGAGGCACCGCCCCAGCGGGTGACACTCCGCCCGGATCTTGCAAACCCGGGGCTCTACGAAGGATATTTTTCGGCACTGCTCCCGGGGCGTTACCGGATGGAGGCAAACTCATCGGATGCCGGACTTGCCAGCACGACGGAGTTCCAGGTAGCCGACATCAACCCTGAGATGGCCAACGCCGATATGCAACGCGAGCGTCTGGAGAAAATGGCCGACCTCTCGGGTGGGGAATACCTCACCGCAATGCAACTCTCCAAGCTGCCGTCTTTACTCAACCTCGAACAACAGACAACCACCGTCCGGACGGACCGCTCGTTGTGGGACAACGGATGGGTTGTTTTTCTGCTGGTTGCCCTGATGGGTTTTGAATGGATTGTTAGAAGGAGATACGATTTATCATGAATGAAAACCAACAATTGGTAGACCTTGATTCGCGCGTCAGGAGCGTTTGGCAACGTAGTCAGATGCTACACCTCAGTGCCGGGCTCTTGGCGTTCTGCCGGTGGGGCATCCTGCTGTTTGCCGTCGGCATTCTGCTCGACTGGTTGGTCGATCTTGCCTCGCCTTTCCGCGTTGGCCTGCTCGTGGTCATCGTTTCTGTTGCCTTCTATCGAGCGTGGCGTGGGGGCTGGCGAAATCTCAGCAAGTTCAATGCCGCGCGAGCCGCAATGCAAATGGAAGACCATCAAGGTGGTCTGGAAAGCTTGCTCGTCACCGCCATTCAGTTCAGGGAATCAAAATTAGCACCCGGCACCTCCGAGTCCCTCCAGGAAGCGACCTGTCGACGGGCCGAGGAAGCGGTGGCCTGCGTGCAACCTAAGAAAGTGGTTCATTACAAAGCACTGCGCCGGCCAATCACGATTGCTCTCGCGCTCGTCTTGCTCATCGCGGCCTTCGGCGTCTTCAATGGCCCCTTTCTTTCCGCCGGCATCGCCCGCATCTTCCCTCCGTGGATGGCCATCGCCTACCCGACACGGACCCAGCTCGAAGTCGCTCCCGATAAGATCATTGTTAAAGAAGGAGATCCTGCCGTCATTAACGCCCTTGTCTCAGGCGTGATCCCAAGCGAGGCAGAACTTGAACTACGCACCGGTAAGGGCGAACCTCGGACGCACGAACTTGAGATCATCGATGGCCGGTGCGAATACACGATCAAAGCCGCCTACCGGGGATTCGAATACCGTATTCTGGCCGGCGACGCAAAAAGCCCGTGGCAGGAGGTCGAGGTGATCTCGTCTCCACGGATCAAACAGGCAAAGGTAAAACTCGAATACCCGGCCTACACCAAGCGCCCGATCGAAACCGTCGAGGCCCTCACTGTCACGGTTCCCGAGGGCACCGATATCCAGTGGGAACTTACCCTCGACCGCGCCGTCAGCAAGGCTTCATACACCCCGACTGCCGGAGAGGCCAAACCACTCGACATCAGCGCGGACGGATTCACCGTAAAGATGCGTGCCCCCGCTACCGAGTCACGCGCCTACAGTTTTTCCTGGGTGGAAAAAGAGCACGGGTTCTCGTTCAGCAGTTCTAACCACTACCTGCAAGTGGCACCAGACCAACCCCCGCGTGTCGAGCTGACATCACCAAGAAATAACCTCTATGCCACCTTGGGACGCAAGCTTGATCTCGCATTCCGTGGCCGGGACGACCACGGCATTGGCGAGTCGCAGATCGCATTCCGCGTCAATAAAATCGAGGAGAAAAAAGTGGCATTTCCCGCACAGAATCTCAGCGATGGTGGCGAGCAAAAAATCGATTGGGACTACCGCACCGCCTTGCCGGATCTAGCCATCGGCGACACCGTTTCGTTTGTCGTTGAATTGACCGACCGCTATCCGGGAGCCAAGGGGCCACACCGTGCCCGCTCCCAGGCACGGCGTATCTCGATTTTGTCAGAGAAAGACTACCTCGCTCAAATCAACAAACAGAAACAACGGCTGCTGCTTAAACTCCGTAACCTATACCGTGAGGAACGCAAGGTGCATGCGACTGTGAGTAGGCTCGACCCGTCCGCAGGTGAGTTTGTCCAGAGCTGCCAACTCGAGGCCGTCAGGCAGGATTTGATAAGCGATCGTATCGGCGCACTGAAACAAGGCATCCAGAATATCATGGATGACCTCGCTGCGAACAATATCACCGATGAATCGGTCACCGCTATTCTGGTCAGGCTTCATTCTGACTTACAGGTGATCGCTGATGAGCACGTCGGGCTTGCCGCCACCAAACTCAGGGAGTTGGGAGCAACCGCCCAGAAGAAATCCAACGCCGGTCCGCCAAGTCCCGCCGCCGCCATCAATTCCGTCGATAGCGCGGCACGCGAACTCGGCTGCCTGGTACTCCAAATCGGATTCAGGGAAGCCACCGAGGTCATGGCACGCGAATTACACGCCATCGCTGAAAGCCAGGCCCCGATGCGATTGCAAACCATCTTGTTGAGTCAGTCATCCGATTCGGAGGTCGCGACTCTGGCCAAGTCACAGGAACAGCTCGGCCAGTGGGTCACCCGACTGTTTGCTTCCCTTCCCAAGGACAAGGAAAGCACTATTGAGGATGCTCTGATCGCCTTTAATCTATCCCGACTGGTCAAAGGATTACGTCAGGCAGGAGTCGAGACCAAGATGCAGGATGCCGCCGCCTTGATCCGCAAACAAAAAGCTGCCGGAGCCAGCGAGGCCGCCAGCCTTCAGGCCGAGCTCACCAAGGCCCTGCTTTATGCCGAGTTCCGGCTTCGGATCGGCGCCGAACACGAAGCTCTGGACAAGGCCGGCGAGTTGTTCGCATCCCAGGTGATCGAGCAGAAAAAGCTGCGCGAGGCGCTGGTCGCCCTCACACCTGAGCAATTCAAGCAAGATCGCAGTGAGTTCGCTCAATCCCAGGCCGCCCTCCAAAGTCAACTTCACCTGCTGTTGATGCCCGCCATGCCCGCGCCGCGTCCGGGGCTGTTCGATGCAATCCTGCCAACGCCGCCGCCTGTCGGGGATCTGCTCACCGGTGCTGAAAGCGCGATGCAAAAAGCAGCCGCTCACATCGATGCCGGCGAACGTGATCAAGCCATCGTTGCTCAACAACAGTCTGAAGAATCATTTGTCGCTCTCGCTGAAATCATCCGTCAACGGATCGGTGTTCTCACCGAAAGGGCGCAGTTCTTCAGTCTCGGCATGGGGCTCGGAAAACATGCCTCGGAAATCACCGGGTTCGAGGAGCGCCAATTGAACCTAATTGAAAAAACCGAGGATGCTGAAGACGATAGCGAATCCGTCCACCTTGGGCGTCTCCAGGAAAAACTCGCCCGGGACATCGGTAAGTTCCGCCTCAGGGTTGAGAAGTGGAGCACGGACCAGCACAAACCCAATAATGACGTCCTACCGCTTCTCAGCTACCTTGAACAACTCGAGAGCACGATGAATAAGTCCGGAACCGCCCTCAAAGGGAAGAATATCGACGACGCCATCGATCACCAGGAGGCATGCCTCACCACTCTGGAGGATGCCACCAAATTGCTTGCCGGCCAGTCGTTGCAAAACGGTTTTCTGTCAGGTAGTTTGAACGACACTTGGGCTGCGATGCTCCCCGCTCCCTACGTCGCAGATATCCAGGCCGAACAGCTCGATCTGGTCGCGACTACGGCCAAGGCCAAGCCCGACGAGCTACCCCGCCTTGCCATTGTGCAGAAGAACCTGATCCACGCCGTGAATGCCGTCCTCGGTGCGCTCGATCCACTGTCACACCAGATCGAGTCGGGAACCGTCTTTCTTTTTGCCAAGGACGATATGGACGCCGCTGCGACTGCGATCGAGGACAACGACCTCGAAGAAGCTGCTGACGCCGGTTCGTTTGTTGCCGAATCCCTGGGGGATCTCTCCAAAGAGCTGGAGGTCGTCACGCCTCGCTACAGCTACTTGCTCGAGATTAACGAGTTCTATCACCACTCTGTCTCGGAGAACGGTTTGATTCACATGCAGCAATACCAACTGCGTAACAAAGCCGGGGCTGCCAATGATGCCGCCGCGCTGGGTGCACTGGTCGATGAACAACTGGTGCTTCAAGTAAGGGCAAAGTCGTACGCCGGCGAGATGTTCCGGGGGGCAGGTCTGAAAAACTACGGCGCCAGCGCAGAATCCATGGACGCCGTGCTCAACGAGTTGAAAGCCGGTAACCGGGATGCCGCTGTCAAACAAATGGAGCTTGTCGAAGCAACCCTCGCTGCAGAGAGCGAGCAAATGATCAACCTGATGGAACTCATAGCCAACGTGCTTAAACCATCACCCACTCCCGAGGTCTCACCCGAATCCGCCATCGTCCTTGATGTCTTGTCCGTGGCATCCGATCAAAAAGTGCTCTACCGGAAAACCCAGGCCAAACCAGGCAAGGACCTTGGCGCGGAGCAACTCAAACTCGCCAGGCGTTGCGAATTGTTGCTTAAGAGGGGCGAGGCATACGCCCGGGAACACATCGCGGCAGAACTATCCCTGCTGCCGGCTGAAGCACCCGTCGCCCAACCGGACAGCCGCCAGCAGTTCATCACCATCAATCAAGCGCACATGGTGCAAGCAAACAAGCTGATGGCAGATGCCGCAGCCAAACTCCAGTCCGGAGCGACCAGGGAAGCGATCCTCAATCAACAGGAGGCCGGTGATCTCCTGCGCTATTTTCTGATCGCCTATATCAATGAATTCCTGCTCCCTCCCGGACCTCCCAGCCCGTCAGATCCCGTCATCACCGATCCCACCGAGTCCTCTCTGGAAGACAGTTTGACCATGTTCATGCCCGGTGCCGTCAGTGGGAATAAACCCAAAGGCGGACGCCAGGAATGGGAGGTCCTTGGCAAACGCGATCGCGCCGCCCTCAACGAAAACTTCGCACGGGAACTCCCACTCGAATACCGTTCCGTGCTCAAAGATTACTACGAAAGGTTAGCCAAATGATGATTTCCAAATACACCCAACCGTGCCGCCGTATCTGTAGTCGGGGCCTTGCCTTACTCACGGCGACCTGCTTGTGCACCACACCTCTGATGGCCCAGGAAACCGCATCGGGTGACGACGCCCCGGAACTCACTGCCGAGGCCTCGCAAGCGATCGACAAGGGGTTGAAATTCCTGCTTTCCACTCAAAATAAAGATGGTTCGTGGGACCTCGACGGGGAAGGGGGACGCGTCGTCCCCATCACCTCATTGGCATTGATGGCATTTATGGCGAAAGCCCAATTCCCCGGCTCCGGCCCCCACGGCAAAGAGCTGGACCGCGCGAAGGATTTTCTTCTCAAATATGCCAAGTCACGAACCGACGGCTATCTCGGCGGCTCGATGTATGAACACGGACTGGCAACCCTCGCCCTGTCCGAGTTGTGGGGCATGACCCGGAATAGGGAAGACGACGATACCATCCAAAACGCACTCCAGAAGGCTGTCGATGTCATTATTCGCTCCCAGAACCCGGGCGGTGGATGGCGTTACCAGCCACAGGCTGACGGTGGTGAGGACACGTCCTGCACCCAGACCGTCTTCCACTGCCTCGCATCCGCTCGCCAGGCTGGTATCATGGTGCCTCAGGAGACGATCACCAAAGTCGGCAAGTATCTAAAAGGCGCCCAGAATGCCGAGAGCGGTGGCTTTACCTACGCGCCCAACGGCAGGGCGAATGTCTCATTTGCCTGCACCGCCGGCGGAACCTACTCCGCCCAACTCGCCGGCCTGCGCGACTCCGAAATGGTCGCTGCCTCACTCCGCAATATCAAAAAACAATTCCCAGGGGTCATTACCAATGGTGCCGGCCACTACTACTACGCCCACTACTATGCCATCCAGGCGATGGTCCAGGCGGGGGACGAATACTACGCCGAGTGGTATCCCGTGATTCGGGACGCTCTGATTAGCAAACAGGGGGAAAATGGCTCGTGGCATGGCAAGAAGGGCTTCACTTCTCACGAAACCCCGATGGCCATTATCATCCTGGCCACACCGCATCGGTATATCCCGATTTATCAGAGGTAGATGGGGCAGGATTACTTCCTCCCTGGCTGTTTGATATTGGGAAAAGGCATAATATAACGAGACGTCATATGAAAAACTCCACCCTCGGGGCCGCGTGCCTGGCTATTCTATTTTCCTGCCTGCATATCGGTGCCGACCAAGGGCAGGGGACACCGGCAACCGGCATTCCCGAAGCCGAGATCACTTCCCTGCAAGAGGAGATCGCCGCACAAGTCACCGGGACCTCGGCCACCAAACAACGCCGCGCTTGCAAGAGCACGATCCGCAAGGGGATGGGGTTGACTGAGGCTGCCCCGACAGCGCCGAACCGGTTCCGCGTCCTCGCCATCGTTCTGCAATCCCAGCGACGCCTGCTCACTCTGGATAACTCGGAGAAAAACCGCGAGGCCCTGTTCGAAACATGCGCCAAACTCGCCGAAGCACCGGACATCTATGCCATCCTTCGACTCGAGGCCGACCTCATCCTCTCAGAAAAGCAACTTTCCGAAAAAAAGGCCGACGTCAAAGAGCGGGAGCAAGCGCTTACGGATTTGATCAAGCGCTACCGGAACACCCCGGCCGAGGCCCAATCCCTGAAAATGGCGATACTCATCGCGCCGAAACTCGACGCCTTTGATCTGGAGCAAACACTCATCAAGACTCTCTCCGAGCGTTTCCAGAGCGATCACGACGTCATCAATTACCGCCGGGAAATCGGTAAATCAGGACTGCTCGATGTCATTTTCACTGGGAATTACAAACGCGCCGACGGCACATCACTGACCTTCCCCATCGACTGCATGGGCCACACCAGCCTCTTGTATTTCTGGTCGAAAGAGACCCCGGAGCTTGCCCGACGCATTGCCGAGGTGAAAGCCATCCAAGACAGCTTTCCCGGTCGCTTCCGCGTGTTCGGTTTCAACCTCGACGAACTCCCCGACGCCGGGGAGAAGTTCCTGCGCGACCAAGGGCTGGACTGGACGGCCATGCACTTGCCCGATGGTAAAATGAACCCGGCCTACCGCGTCTACGTCAAGACGGATCCAGGTGCGGTGCTGGTCAATGCGCAAGGGCATAGTCTTCTGGTAAATGCTCTCCAATTCGATGGTTTCATGCCCTTGATCCCGCGAACCGATGGCAAACAACCCGAGGCAGCTGCCTTTACCTCGACCCCGCCGACACTTGAGGTGTGCCTCGACAGCTTTCGCTACCTCTCCCAGCTGCAGTCGCTTTTCATCGGTGACTTCCTGGTGGCTGGGAATCCGAAAGCCGCGCCGTCCATTCCCGCCGCGACCATGGACGCCATTCAGGCTTGTTTTACTGCACCTCCCTACCGCTACCGCCTAAGTCAGGATCAGGCACTCGCGAACTACACCAAAGCGGATCAACTATGCCAGGCCGCGATCAGGAATTACCCCGGTGCCGCCGACCTCTGGCGCGTGCGCAACCGCCGGATCATCGCCCTGCTCGGAATGTGGAATCTCGCCACTGAACCCAAACACCTTGAAGCAGCCGTCCGGGAAGCGCAGGAATCTCTGGCCACGACCCTGCCACCGGGTGCCAAGGTGGTGCCACATTTCTGCCTCGCGAAAAACAAGCTACGCCTCGGGGAAACCCCACCGGCATCCGTGCTGGAAGTTTTTATCCAAGCCACGGGTGGAGACGACGCACCAGCGAACGCCATCGCCGCCGCCGCCTTGCTGGCGATGGATGCCAATGACCGTGATTTTCACACCAAGTACCGTGAAGCGCTTCTCAAGTTGGACAACGACAAGCCCGCGCTCTGGCCGGTTGTCACTTTCCTCCGCGACCGCCATCACACCTACCGCGCCTTCAGAGCAACCTTCAGCCGTTTCGGCTTCAGCCGTGGAGAGCGCCACGCCAACTACCGTAATATCTCAGCGCTTGATGCGCCCGCAGAGACATCCCGCGTCATCAAGACCGACCTCACCACCCTCGACGGCAAAAAAATCAGCCTGCCCCAGGCGACCGACGGCAAGATGACTTTTGTTGCCTTCATGGAGCTACCCGCTGATGAAGGAGGCGAAGCCGCTCATGACGGACTCATTAAGCGGATGTCGAGTATGGCTGATGAACATCAGGCCAAGGGGATCAAGGTGATCGCCGCATTTCTTTCCGACGACACCGACCGCATCAGTGCCCTGGTCAAAAAGCATGAGTGGACTTGCGAAGTGACGACCGTCCCTGCAGGTCTGGACAACCCACTCGTCGTAAAGCTCGGAATCCTCTCCGCCGACCTCACGCCGAACATCTTTCTCCTTCGTCCCGACGGTAGTATTTCTTGGTCGGTCTCCGGACTGACTTATCCTGTGCAGGGGCATTCCGTGAAGGGTGGAAGAATGGTGACGGTCATTGGATACGGGGTGGAAGCCCAATTCAATGTGCTCCAGATGGAAATCGCCAAGAGTGCGCTGGATCAGGGTGATTTCCAAAAGGCGGTCAAACTTTTTTCAGAAGTCCTTGCGCCCAAGAAACTCAGAGGCGACTGGTGGGCGACGTTCCGATATTACTGCCGCGCTCGCGCCTACGTCGGCCTGAAAAACTGGGAGGCCGCACTGGCGGATATCGACGTCGCCATCGAGGCTCACCAGACATTCGGCTGGGGAAAAGTGCATCGCTGCGAACTCCACAAAGAGATGGAACTCTACAAGGCGGACATCCTCGACCAACTCGGGCGAGACACCGAGGCCAAAGCCCTGCGGATCAAAGCCGCCGCTCCAACCACTCCCCACAACAAGTCCCCATTCGGGATCTATATTGAGAATCGGGAGAACTTCAGATTGAATCCACATCAAGGAAAGTGAAATTAGAAAAGATACGGTACTGGCTGCGAACGGGGTTCCGTCTCGCGAGCTTGGTGATTTTGTTCGTAGCTGCCCCAGAGGTCGCAGCTCAAGGGCAGGGGACTCCAGTCGGTGTTGTTGTTGATATCCCGGAGACCAAATTAGCCACTCTGCGACAAGAGATCTCCGGGATCAACACGCACACTTCGGCCGTCAAAAAACGCCGGGCCTGCAAAACGATCATCCGCAAGGGGATCTCGTTGGTTGAGGCCAACCCCGAGGCCTCCAACCGCTACCGCGTCCTGGCCATCGTGTTTGAGAGCCAGAAGCGACTGCTCGCCCTCGACAACACCGATCGCAACCGCGAGGCGCTCTTTGAAACATGCGCCACCCTGGCAAAAGCACCCGATGAATATGTCAAGCTCCGCCTGGAGGGGGACTTGATTCTCATGGAGAGGGACATGTCTCTCAAGGGAGCAAATCTCAATGAGCGCACCGGGGCGCTCGCGGCCTTGATCGAGCGCTATCGCGACACACCCGCCGAAGCCAAGAGCCTGATGATGGCCTCCCAGATCGCGCCCAAGCTGGAAGCCTTCGAGCTGGAGACGCAGATTAACAAAGCGATGGACGAACGCTTCGCGGGTGATCTCGATGTCATCGAATGGCGTCGCAGTCACCGGGATTACGCGCACTTTCGACTGGTCTTCAAGGGCACGTTTACCCGGATCGACGGCACCACGCTCACCTTCCCCATCGATGGTATGGGTCACACGTGCGTGATGTTTTTCTGGTCCGGCAAATCACCTGGATTTGAAGCCGAGATGCTGAAGATCAAGGATCTGCAAAGTCGCTTTCCCAAGCAGTTCAAGGTCTTCAGTTTCAATGTCGATGACTTGGCGGATGGGGGAGGGGGCATTCTGAAGAAGCTCGGCCTCGACTGGACGGTGATGCGTTTACCCGGAGGCCGGAACACGCAGATGTATCGCGTCTACGCGGGGAGGGATCCGGTTGCGGTGCGGGTGAATGCCCACGGCCACGCCCTGTTGCCATCCAGTATCGTCAGGTCTGAGGTTGCCGAGATGCCGATGGAGCAGAACTTCGATGAGCTGCGCTATCACGCACAATTGCATTCCCTTCTGGCGGGAGAATTTTTGGTGGAGGACCCCGCGCTGGCCAAGGAGTCACCCCGGAGCGCGAAGTCGGTTCCCGCTGAGGTCCTCACCGCGATCCAGGATTGTTTTACGGCCGCCCCATTCCGATACCGCCTGACAGAGGTTGAGGCTCTGGCCAACTATGAGAAGGCGGAAGGCCTCAGTCGTGAGGCCATCGCGCGCTTCCCGGATGCTCCGGATCTCTGGCGCCTGCGCAACCGCCGAATCATCGCCTTACTCGGCATGTGGAATCTGGCCATCGAGCCGAAACATCTTGAAGCCGCTGCCGTGGAATCACAGGCCGCCCTGGCTGCGAACCCGCCTCAAGGCGCTGACCTCGTACCCCGCTTCGGTCTTGCCAAAAAAGCCCTGCGCCAAGGTGATGCCCAACCGGAACTCGTGCTCGAATCATTGATCAAAGCCGCAGGCAGAAACGATGCCTCAGCCTATGCCTCTGCTGCCATTCTGGCGATCGATGCCAATAGGCGCGAACTTCACCAGCACTACCGCGAAAAGCTGCTCGCATTGAGAGCGTCCGACCCCGCGCTCTGGCCGGTGGTTTCGTTTCTCCGTGATCAGAACCACAGTTACCGTCTGTTTAAGGCTAACTATTATTTGCCGCCAAGTAAGGCGCGTCGGTCCGTGCGTGGAGCCTTGCGAAACAACACCGCTTCGATGGATGCTTCCGCAGAGAAGAAGCAACTTGTGAAGACGGAGTTCAATACTCCCACCGGCGGTAAAGTGAATCTACCCGAGGCCACCGATGGAAAGTTGACCCTGCTCATGGTTGTTGAGCCACCCGCTGATCCGTCCGCCGACTTTCCGGTCGAGATTAATGGCAGTGTCACCATGGATGCCCAAGGCAAGAAGACTGAAACCCGGGGAGCGATGCAACACGCCTTTCAACTGGCCGAGCAGGATGTCACCAAAGGCCTCAAAGTGATCGCGGTTTTTCTGAGCGACGACAAGGATCGGGTGCAGGAACTGATGAAGAAGAACCAGTGGCCGTGCCAGGCCGTGATGGTTCCCGGTGGCCTCAAGAATCCACTCGTCAGACAACTCGGAATTGTTTCCGCAGATCGCACGCCTAACATTTTTCTCCTGCGCCCCGACGGAACGGTCGCGTGGTCGCTCTCGGGAATCATTCATCCGCAGCACAAAAGCGAAGGCATCGGCGAGTTCACGCATACAGTCGGTCGCAGCATGAGAGCAAACATCGAACTGCACGGAATGGAGCGGTCGCTCGGTGTGCTGAAGGAAGGAAAATTCCAGGATGCCGTGAAGCACTTTTCCGGACCGCTTCCGGCGGATCGGTCCTCAGACGATCTATGGATTGCGCCGCAACTTCACGGCCGCGCCGTGGCTTACATCGGCCTGAATGATTGGAAAAACGCCCTTGCCGATCTCGATGCCGCTATATTGGCACACGAACGGGTCACTAATGATAAGAAGCTATGTAGCTGTCATCGTGTCGCAAAACTGCTGAGCACCAAGGCGATGGTTCTCGATCAATTGGGGCGGGACGATGAAGCCAAAAAGGCACAGAAGCGAGCCTCTGCTGCCACCACCTCCCATTCTGAATCCCGTTACGAGTTGTTCCACAACGAGCTGGATGCTTTAAACGTGAGTAAGAAAAAGTAAAATGATGAGAACTTGTATTAATTCCAGTCGATCGTTGTTAGCCTGCCTGCTGATAGTTTTCGCCTGCATCTTCACGGACCCGGCGCAGGCTGCCCCGGCTGATATCCCTGAAGCAGAAATCACAGCCCTGCAACAAGAGCTCACGGAAATTAAGACCCAAAACTCAGCGGCAAAAAAACGACGCTCCTGCAAGAGCATCGTGCGCAAGGGGAATTCCCTGATCGAGGCATCACCGACCGCGCCGAATCGATTTGAGATTTTCGGCGTGATGTTTCAGAGCCAAAAGCTGTTACTCGGGATGGATAATACGGACCGCAGCCGCGAGTCATTTTTTGAGGTTTGCGGTAAGCTGGCGCAGGCACCCGACAGCTATGCCGATCTTCGTCTGGAGGCTGATCTGCTTTTGTCCAACATGAAGTTGGATACCAAGAATGCCGCCAAACAAGAGCGCGTCGAGGCACTCACGGCTTTGATTGCCCGTTACCGGGATACGTCGGCCGAGGCCAGGTGCCTGATGATCGCATCCATGATCGCACGAAAAATCGAGTCCCGGGAGCTCGAACAGGACATCGTCACCATGATGACCGAACGCTTCGCTAGCAATGCCGACGTCGTTCAGTTCCGTCTCAATAACCTTGGCTTCGGTCGCGCCGACGTTCCCTTCACTGGAAATTTCAAACGCGCCGATGGTGCCACGCTCAGCTTCCCCATCGATCAGCAGGGCCACGCCAGCATCGTCGTTTTCTGGTCAAACCAGATGCCCGGGTATCAGGAGGAATTAAAAGAGATCAGCGAGGAAATAACTGCCTACGCCGATCGCTTGAGCGTATTTAGCTTCAACATCGACGAGCTGCCCGATGCCGGAGAAAAACAACTCCGCGCACTCGGACTAAACTGGACAGCGGTGCACCTGCCCGGCGGGGAAAACAGCCGACTGGCACGGATCTTTGCCATCTCAAAACCAATTGGCTACCTGGTCAACCCCCACGGCCACACCCTGCTCATGTCCAGTCTGGCAAAACATGGCCGCGGGCATGGCGCCCAAAAGGTAGCGCTCGTCTCCGATCAGCTCGTGCCACACGCTCGCATCATGGCGCAGCTGCAGTCATTGTTCATCGGTGACTTTCTAGCACTCGGTTTGAGCAACCCACCCACCAGCGCAGCTGGCTCGATACCGCAGGAAAAACTCGACACGATCCAGGCCTGCTTCACCGCGGCCCCGATGCGTTACCGACTCTCACCCGCGCAAGCACTCTCCGACTACACCAAGGCGGAAAAACTCAGCCGCGAGGCCGTCAGCCAGTTTCCCAAGGCACCCAATCTCTGGCAGGTGCGTAACACCCGCATCATCGCCCTGTTAGGCATGTGGAAAACCGCCATCGAATCGAAACACCTCGATGCCGCTGTCGACGAAGCGAAAATCACACTGGCTTCCAACCCTCCCGAAGGGGCTAACATTGCGGCGCGATTTTGTCTGGCAAAATCCGCCCTACGGACAGAGGACTCAAACACCGAATCGATCCTCGCCGACTTCATCAACGCCACCGGCGGCGACGACGCCCCTGCTACCGCCTACGCCTGCGCCAGCATCCTCGCACTGGAAGCCCACTCGAGAGGTCTGCACAAACAGTATCGGGAAAAAACCCTCGCCATGCACAATGAAAACGACGCTACACTGTGGCCCGTCGCTACCTTCCTGCGGGACCGGTTTTACCAATTCAACCTGCTCCACGCCACTGACCAGCGCCGCGAACGCAAGGACTCACGCAGCAATATCATCAACCATGGCTGGAGTACCTCGACCACTCCATTCCCGGCCAGTGAACTCAAGACACTCGACGGCGGTAACCTGATCCTGCCGCGGGATACCGAGGGCAAACTGACATTGGTAATCTTTGTCGAACCACCCGCCGATCCGACTTCGGAAATCCCGCTTGAGATCACCGGGAAGCCTGCTGAAGGTAAAACAAGAGAAGTTCAAGGGGCGGTGCGCTTTGCCTCCCATTTAGCCGACCAACACATCCACAAGGACGTCAAGCTGGTTGTCGCCTTTCTCTCCGACGACACCGGGCGGATCAAGGCACTGGCAAAAGAGCATGCGTGGACCTGTCAGGTCGCGATGGTTCCCGGCGGATTGAAAAATCCTCTGATAAGGCAGCTCGGCATCCTCTCCGCCGACCACATTGCCAACATTTTTCTGCTCCGCCGCGACGGAACCATCGCCTGGAATACCACCGGCCTGAAACATCAATTCGCATTTAGTCATGGGTTTTCCGCCTTCCTTGGCATGACCGTCCAGATCGAACTCTGTGACATTGCCCTCGCTTACAAGGCCTTGGAGGAAGGCGAATCTAAGAAAGCGGCCGATCTCTTTGCCGGACCATTCCCGAAGAAAAAAGACGAACGCTTCGGCTGGACCGCACCCCGGTTCCACGGCCGCGCCCTGGCAAACATGAAACTGGAACAATGGGACTCCGCCTTGGAAGACATCGATCAAGCCATCGCCAACCACGACCCTAAAAGTTTTCGCCATGACGAAGACCATCCGTGCGATAGTATGCGCGAGATGCAGCAGATCAGGGCGATCGTCCTCGAGAAGCTCGGCCGGGCCGGGGAAGCCAAGGCCTCCTCAGAACTCGCCGCCACCGAACCTACCCCCTACCGGACATCTATTTACTCAGAGTTTCACGAAAAATTGAAAGAATTAAGACGTAAGTAGCAATAACAGAAAAAGATCGAGATTATGAAAAAACGAACAAACATCAAGGTGTTGAATTGGGTTATCGCAGCCCTGATCGGCCTGTGCCAGATTTCCATGGCGGCTAAAACGCCCGAGCCTCTGACCCCGCAGGGCGAAACGCTTTTGGCCTCATATACAAGCACGCTCGACGCTCTGAAGAAAGAGATTGTGGCGGCCCTTCCCAAAATGCATGAAAAGAAGAGTGCGGCCTATTTCGCGGCCCATGGGGAGATCGCCAAACTGCCAAAATTGCCAAACCCCCAAGGCCTGAAGATGGCACCGGTGACGTATTGTGCTGGGAACCCGGCCTATGCCGAAGCGCAAACCAATGCCTTGCTCGCTGCCAGAGCGGTGTTCAAAGAGGTGGGGCCATTCTTGGGAGGCAAGGAAATGCATGCCAAACTTGCCAAATGCGCCCTCTTAACAGCCGGTGCCCGCGAAATGGCTGCCTTTGCGCAACTTGGCGAGGAAGAGAAATCCTATGTCGATCTGCTTCTCAGCGACGACAAGTTGATTGTCGATGTCATGGAATTGGGCGGTGCCTATCAGAACAAGTACGGTCAAGCGATTCGGAACTACAAAGCGATCCAGAAAGCCAGCAAGAATGCGGTGGAGAAGGATTTCTACCGCCTGTGGGCACTTGCCAGTTCCCTTGAGCACCCCGATGGAAACCACGTCCCCGAAGGGAAAACCGCGCCAGAGGCCATTGTGGCGTTTTACTTAAACTATGAAAAGGCATCCCTCAATAATGAGTTGGATCCAGCCTTCCTCACACTCACGGGTTGGGACTGCCGCTTTCTTTTCCCGTTCAGGCCCATTGAGTCGGTGACTTGGATGAGAAGAATGATCCGTAATTATCGGCCCGATCATATGAAGTTGGATTATCAGTGGCGCTACTGTCGCATCACCAAATCCGATGTTCCCTATACTTCAAATGTTTCCCGGCCGGTGCGTCCTGATCTGAACCTCTTGAGGATGCAGGATTACTTCCTTGAGGGTGGCATCTGTGGCCCACGGGCCTTTGCCGGCAGGGCTGCAACCCACGCTTTTGGAATTCCCTCCCGTCCCGCTCCGCAAACAGGGCATGCCGCGATCAGTCACTGGACGCCGGATGGATGGGTGACCGTTTTTGGGGCACACTGGACCTTCAATCATTTTCGAGGACAGTGTGGTCTCGACTTCGAATTGGAATCCAGGGCACGCAGCAAGTCGGAGGAGTATACCCAGGTGCACCGTGCGAATTGGCTGGGCGATGCCTTTGATGAACCCATTGTTGCCCGCATGCAATTTGGCGTGGGGGGTGGGTTTTGGAAATCATTGGCCCACTATAAGAAACTGGCCATCGTTGAAGATGCGGAGTTGAAAGAACTCGCATCCGTTGGAGCCGAGTTTGCTGAATCAAATGTCGCTGCGGTATCCCCCAATTCGGATTGGAAGGAAGACGACGGGACTCCTAAAGAGAAGGAATTTCCAAAGGTGGAACTGACGGAAGCAGACACAACGATCACCACCGATCAAAACGGGGTCATCACCATCCCCGTGGCCGCCTGCTCCAAGCCGGAGAGCACCGAGAAAATCCGATTCATGAAAAGCTATGATAACCAGTTTGTGCAATTGCACTATAATCTGGCCGGAAACCGCCCCGAATTACGCTCCTATACGGTCACTCTTCCTGAGGCTGGAACATACAATTTCACCGCGACCGTGGTCACCGTCACTGTGGATAAATCTTTCATGATCCGGGCAAACAGACGAAACATGCATGAAATTGAGGTGCCCTTTACTCTGGGTGAGTGGATGGAGACCAAAGCGGTGCCCATGGAGTTGAAGGAAGGGAGAAATAAGCTTCAGCTTACTCTGAGATATCCAAACAAAGGTCTGAGCATTAAGTCCTTCACTCTCACTCCTGTGAAGTAGATTAGTCGGGTGAAAACGGTCGGAGGATTGCCTCGTTAACAGGATTTTTCATGTTCAGGGCAAATGCTCTTCAAAAATGGTGATTCGGGATTTTCTTATTTGTGTTACGATTCGGGGAAATGTTGCCTTCTGACAGTGGGCCGCCGATCAATAGAAGCAGCTTCTTTCAGACCATGAATTTCTCCAGAGTCACTCTCTTATTTTTATGAACAAACGATGCAATCCAAGTCATTTTAGCGTGATGGGGACGAGGCTGTCTTCCTTACTTGTTCTTTTTTCGGGTGTGGGAGCGTCGCCGTCTTTTGCGGGTGAAGAGACCGCTTCCCTGGTGCAACCGGTCCCTGTGGTTAAGCCGATCTCGTCGAAGGCGATTGGGGCCAAGCCCAGTCCGGAGTTGCCGAAGTATGTTTCACCGCTCAGTGATTGGGGTGAGCGCTATCACTTTTCCGGGGTCGAGGACAATGACTGGCTGCTTCTGGGGTTCCAGCACCGGAGCCGGGTCGAAAACTTCAATAATTTCTATCGGGTGCCGACACTGCCCTCGGACGGGGGATATTTTTCCCGCCATTGGTTGTATTTCGGGATTCGCGATAGGCTTGATCCCTTCCGCTTCACTCTGGAGCTGGAAGATTCGCGACGTGAGGGTTTTGATTTTCCCTTTAGTGCGCGGCAGGAAAATCACACCGATTTTTTACAGGCATATGCCGAGCTCCATTTCGAAGATGGCATCGCCGGTCAGACCACAAGCTTGCAGGCTGGGCGATTCACGATTGATGCGGTGGACCGTCGTTTGGTCGCACGGAATCGTTTCCGGAACTCGGCGAATACCTTTGATGGCGTTCGATTGAGAGTGGGGGATGATAAGTCTCCCTGGGTGGCGAACTTTTTTGCCACTCGTCCGGTTCAGCCCCGGGAAGACTCATTTTCGGATCGTTCAAGTGAAGATCGTTCCTTTTATGGAGCTTACGGCACTTTCCGGACGAATTCGCCTGCGCTCGTTTTTGAGCCTTACTATTTCTATCTGGATGATGATCGTGTTTCGTCGAGGAAGCG
Organism: uncultured Verrucomicrobiales bacterium; assembly: GCA_913060685.1. Taxonomy (GTDB): domain Bacteria; phylum Verrucomicrobiota; class Verrucomicrobiia; order Verrucomicrobiales; family Akkermansiaceae; genus SW10. The sequence continues at coordinate 434 of CAJXVQ010000038.1, read as the reverse complement.
CGAGTTGCACACCGCTGGAGCACATGGCTACGGTCTGATCGGGGACACCTCGTTTGATTACGATCTGACCGCTTCGTTGCAATGGGGTGATTTGGATGGTCTCGATCATTTTGCCTATTTCTATCATGCGGAGCTGGGATACACCTTTGATCATGCCTGGAAGCCCCGGGTCTCGGCCTGGATTAACTATGGAAGCGGCGACGATGATTCGGACGATAATGACAGTGGACGATTCACGGAATTGTTTGGGGCTCCCTTCGGCTTGTATGGCTTTACCCGTTACTTTACGTCGTCGAACACGATCAATCCCGCGGTTTCCTTGTCCTTTAAACCCATCGAGGATGTGAAGGTTGAGCTTTACCTGCGGAGTTATTCACTGGCCAGTGACTGTCTCTTATACACATCTGACGCTGCCGACGATCTACTCTGTGTAG
>CAJXVQ010000037.1 GCA_913060685.1 uncultured Verrucomicrobiales bacterium | reverse complement strand
CTACACAGAGTAGATCGTCGGCAGCGTCAGATGTGTATAAGAGACAGGTGCCAGGCGTTTCGCGGATGGAAGTCCAGTTCGGTGGCTTCGCGGAGCTGTCGGTTGAGTTCGGGGCTCTCAATGAGGAGCCCCATCTCGGTGTTGATACGCAGGGAACGGGAGTCGAGATTGCAGCTGCCGATGAAGACATGGTCGTGATCGACGATGAGGGATTTGGCGTGGAGCGCGAGGCTGCGTTGACCGGCTGCTCCCTGCATGTGGCGGCTGCGGTCTTTAGCGTCGGAGCGGAGTTCGTGGAGATCGGCGCCGTGATCGACAAGACGGGTGATGTGGTGCCGGTAGGCGGCGTGGGCCGCAGTGTGGTTGTTGGAGCGGAGGGAATTGGTGAGAATGCGGACTTGGACACCGCGATCTTCGGCACGTTCTATGGCGGCTTCGAGTTCGGGGGTGGGGATGAAATAAGCGGAGATAAAAACGACTTCAGAATCGGCGCTGTCAATGAGCTCGCGGAGTTCGTGGGCCACTTGCACCGGTGCTTCCTTACGATTGGCAGGATTTTTATCGGGAGGGCGATCGACGAGAAGGCGGGGTTTCCCGGAGACTCCTGCCTTGAAAACCGTGCGCCATTGGTGATGGCGGGCGGATGCTGATTCGGGCTTGAGGGCAAAGGTCGGTCGCTTGAGGGTCTTGCGGTAGGCCTCGAGTTTCAACGTGGACGTTTCACTTCCAGGGAGATCAGCTGCGGGAATGGCCCAGTGATCGTTCCAGTAGCGATCGTAGGCCTTGCTGAGTTTACGAACATGGGGACCGCCGGAAAGAACCTCCATGTCACGAAAGTTCGAGGTTGAGTCGTGACCGTAATATTCGTCGGCGAGGTTGCGTCCTCCGACGAGGGCGACGCGGTTGTCGACGACGAGGAGTTTGTTGTGCATGCGGTGATCGACGCGGGAGAAGTCGCCTAGGTTCAGGAGGACGCGCACGGCGCTGCCGCCACCGCGCCGGCGATACGGGTTGTAAATCCGGAACTCAACATGGGGGTGGGAATCGATGGCGTGGACAATGGGATCGGCCTTTTGCAGGAAGGAATCGTCGAAAAGGATACGGACGCGGACTCCGCGGTCGGCGGCAAGGAGGAGTCGGCGAAGGACTTCTGAGCCGTAGGCATCGTGGCCCAGAAGAAAAGACTGGAGGTCGATGCTCTCAGTGGCACTGTCGATGGCGCGGAGACGCCAAGTGTAGGCCTTCGGACCATTGGAGAGGAGGGAGAACCAATCATCGTGGCGAAGACTCACCAACGCGGGCCACGGAGGATTGACCGAGGGAGCGAGGGCGGGTTCAGCGGGGCCTTGAAAAGTTTCGATCGTTCCCGAGCAGGAGACCAGAAACAGAACAACCACGGAGAGGACGCGAAAGGAAGAAATCACCGAAAGCGCGGCGAGCTTTCGTCCGCAAGGTGTTTTAGAGGATCCGACCACTGCCTAAGAGCGTAGTCATCCTACCAGCCGTGCCAAGATTGTTTTAGCGGGATTCAGGCCGGGGCAGGTGGATAAAAAAACCTCCTCGCCGCCACCACTCCGATCTACCCGCCAAACTAATCCTTGGCATGGCAGGGAGAGAAGATTACAATCTTGAGCTATAAATTTTCGACCTGAAACTCTCGGCTGAGGCAAGCCACCAGCCCTTCCGCCTGATTCTCCGCCTCACTGATCCCCAGCTCAAAAATCCCGGCTCAATTTCTGTCCCTAGTCCCCGTATCCTCTCTCGCCCTTCACCGATGCCCCAACAACCTATAGAACTCATACTCGCCAGACAGTTCGCAGACAGCATGAATATGGCTGCATTTCTGGTGGACTCCACGGGGAACCTTCTGTTTTACAATGAGGCCGCCGAGGACATTCTAGGTATCAGATTCGCAGAAACTGGAAGCATGCCTGTTGAAAGTTGGTCATCTATTTTCACCCCCTCCGACGAAAATGGAAACCCCATCCCACCAGAAGACCTCCCATTGGTTCAAACTCTACAGACACAACAACCAGCCCATAAATCAATTTACATAGACAACAAAAAAAACAAACGTGTCCCGATTACGATAACCGCCATCCCTATTGAAGGAAGACCCAATCGATACCTGGGAGCCATGGCCTTGTTTTGGAAATCGAAAAAATCATGAAAGCAACCGTATGGGGTTGTCGCGGCTCTTTACCGTCTCCGGGACCTGAAAAAGATAAGTACGGAGGAAACACATCGTGTGTTCAAATCGAACACAATGACACCTGTTTGGTGTTGGATGGCGGATCCGGCATTCAAAGACTAGGTGCCGCTTTGGGAACGAACTATAAAGAGGTTCACATTCTCTTAACGCATTTGCACATTGACCACACCATGGGCCTCGGGTTTTTCCTTCCTTTATACAATCCAAATCTCGAAATTCATATTTGGGGACCGGCAACCACCATAGAATCCTTAACGCAAAGGTTAAGAAGATACTTTTCACCACCCTTGTTCCCCGTTCGTTTGAGCGAACTCCCTTCCGAACCTGTCATTCATGAAATAAGTAACAGTGAATTCACAATTGGCAGCTTGAAAATCAACTCAAGTTATGTGTGTCACCCGGGCCCCACCCTTGCTTATAGGATTTCTGATGGCCAATCTGATATCGCTTACATGCCGGACCATGAAGTCTCCCTGGGGTCGTCTAATTTTCCAAATGAGCCCGAATGGACGAGCGGTTTTAATATTGCGAATGGAGTGGATCTCCTTTTTCACGATTCGCAATACAAGACGGAAGAGTATGCGAGTCGGGTCGGGTGGGGCCACAGCTCCATCGGAGACTCCGTCAACTTTGCTCGAATGTGCAAAGTCAAAAACCTTCAACTTTTTCACCATGACCCGATGCATACCGATGACTCTTTGGATGCTCTTATCGATGAGTATAAAGCTGAAAACATGACTCCTTTTAAAATGGAAATGTGCGCTGAAGGAAGCGTGTTTATTCTCTGACCGAAAACTGACCCCCTTTCACTTCCCACCTGGCATAGGGCATTGGGAGCTCGCATCGAAAAACTACAGCGATCATCAGTCGGCTCAATCCCGATTTTATTTACTTCCGACGCCCCAACGGCATCACTGATCCTTTTTGGGAAAGGGCCGGAGCCCAAGGAGCACCTCAGCCCTTTCAGTAAGCGGTTTGGCCGCAAATACTTCATCCGTGTATTCGGCAAGGTTCCGCGACACCAGATCGTAGACCGCCTGGCGATCGTGACTCGTGTCTACCTCGAGGCACTTGTCCTTGCTCTTAAAGAATTCCACGGTGGGAAGAGTTTCCGCCTTAAACGTCTCGAATCTCTTCTTGATGCTTTCGACATTATCATCACTTCTACCGGAGTATTTGGCCCGTGCAAGGATGCGCTTTTCCAGCACTTCGAAGGGACACTCGAAGTATAACATCTTGGGCAAGTCAGCTTCCTCTCCGAAGACTTCATGCCAACCTTCGAGGTTCTCCATGGAGCGAGGAAACCCATCCAGAAGAAAATTTCTCTTCCCGGTGGTTCGCGTCACGGTCTCCATGGTGTCCTTGAGAAGCGCCACCATGATCACGTTGGGAACCAATTTCCCTGCAGTCATAAACTTATCGATCGTTGCCGCCGCGGGTCCACCCGCTCTCCGCTCGTCGCGCAAAAGTTCTCCCATCGACAAATGCGTCCAACCCAGTTGGGATTCGGCAAGCTCACACATCGTCCCCTTTCCCGCTCCGGGGCCTCCCAACACAAAAACGACATTGGGTTTGGGACAGGGTTGTCTCGGATCAAAATGATGAAGGATGACACCAGGAGCCGGAGCCACTCCCTTTTTGTAGACGTGCCATTCGCGGTCCGTGGGCGGGAAGTCATCCTCTGAAGTAATGTCGTAGGCCAGATGACCATCGAGTCGACAAATTCTCCACGAGGTGTAGCTGTTGGAGTAGGAAAGAGCCGGGCTTCGGGCTGACTTTCCATCCGCCCGGTCCCACGCCCTCTTTCCATTCCAATAGCCCAAACTGGAAACTGTCCCGGACTCTGATTTGGCCGGCGGAGCAGTGGATGGAACAAACAGGCCATCGACCTCGGGAAGACCGGATCCGGTCACTTCGAGGTAGAAGGTATTTGGGGGGAGCGCGTTGGTTTCTGCCATGATCGGTTCAGTCGAAAATTCGACTCAGGGAATGCCACCGAGCCCTTTTTGGCAAGGTCTCAGGGATCTTTCTCGAAACCGGGCATGAAGACAACGAAGTGCAGAACGCGTCAGAGTTGTCATCCACCTTCATCCAGACGACGATAATATCAAAGCTCCATAGAAGCCACTGGAAGCAACTCAAAAAAAACCTCTCCTGAAGCTTATCTTCATGAGAGGTTTGGAATGATCCATTTTTATTCGCTCGCGCCTTGGAAGGGATTCCAGTCAGCGTCGACTTCGATAATGTTATTCTTGGCTACGTAGGATTCGTAGAGCGCGATCATTTCTTTGAGTTTGGCAGGATTTTCTCCTTCGAGAGGCCTGGACTCTGATGGGTCGGAAACCACATTGTAGAGGTGCCATTTACCATCACCAAACATGCCGGTACGAACCTTCATCGCTTTCAATTCACCCATCATGACATAGCCATTTCCAAACAGCTCAAAAGCCCACCAATCCTTCTCAGTTCTGACGACCTGAGACTTCCCTTCGAGAAAGGACTTAATGCTAATTCCGCTGGGGGCCACGATCTTGCGATCTTTGTATTTCGTCATCGGGTGTTTGACGTTTGCGTATTCCAAAATCGTCATGGGAATGTCCTTCACATACACGACGGCATTGGACTTCTCTCCGGCACGATCATACTTTTCGCTAAATCCGCCTGGAGGAACGATCATCATGGGAACTCTGATTCCACCTTCACCGATGAACCACTTCCACCACTGCAGGCCGCCGGTCGCAGCATTTGCCCAGGAAGTGCCGATGACATTTTCAGAATTTGCGGTCCCGATTGCCTCAAACGAGGAGTCGAACTGATTCTCAATCCACTTTGCAAGTTCCGGGTTCCCGGTCTTCGGATTAGTTGGCTCCAAACCTTCAGGGCCGTTGTCTGTGAGGTAGACAACGAGCGTGTTGTCCAACTGGCCTGAAGTCTTGAGGTAGTCGAGGATTTGACCAATTCGATTGTCTTGGTCTTCAGTCATCGCGGCGTAGGTCGCCATGATCTTCGCCTGTTTTTCTTTGTCCTTCTGGGAAAGGCTCTCCCATTTCTTGGTCAGGTTATTAAATGGCGCCTCTGTCGCTTCATGAGAAATGAGGCCGTGCTTTTTAAGGCTCTCATATCTCGATTTTTTTAATCCCGTGTAACCGAGTTCCAAATATTTCGGGTAATACTTCATGATCAAGCCCTCTGGAGCCTGGATCGGGAAATGGGCAGTCGTGAAGGCCATATAAGCAAGCCACGGCTTTTCTTCTTTCGCTCCTTCTTTGATGAAATCCAACATGTAGTTCGTGTAGATTTCTCCCGAATAGATGCCTGATGGTCGATCAAACGGCTTTCCGTTGAGTGTCCATTCTTCCACTCTCTTCTTGGTGAGCCCTTCCGGGTCATGGAAATCCGGCGTCATTGCCAGGTTGTTCCAGTGGTTCGATCCACCGGAATAGATTCCAAATTCTTTTGTGAATCCCCAGCCCAGCGGACCTTTACTTCCAGGCTTTTCACCACCCAGGTGCCATTTACCGGATTTATACACTCCGTAGCCATCATCGCGGAGCAACTCGGAAATCGTGACGGCATCATTGGTCAAAAACGTTTCATAGCCCTTTTTCCCTTTGGTCGCCGGATAGACCGAATAGTCAAAGGCACCCAAGCCCACTTCAATACTGTTGTTTCCGGTGAGGAGCATTGATCGTGTGACCGAGCACACCGGTGACACGTGGAAATTCGTGAAGCGAACTCCGGCCTGGGCTATTTTATTCAAATTCGGAGTCTGAACTTCCGAGCCGAAAGCGCCAATATCTCCAAATGCGGTATCATCAGCTACTAAAAGCAGGATGTTGGGCTTCTTGGATTTCTCTGCGGCAGACGCAAGGCTTGCGCTGCTGAGGATTGCGGCTGTAGTCACAGCACCGACTAAGGATTTGGCTCCTGCATTCCGCAGTAACTCAAATGATCGTAGTGTTAGTTTCATGATAATGATCGGGGTTTAGAGCGACATTAATCTGTCGCTCTGTCGCAAAAACCTAACGAGTGATCCGTTGCCTACCCAGCAACAAACACAAACCATTGTTGCTGTTTTGGGCGCAATATGTTGTTCCTAAGAGAACGATGATCGAGCTTCGCCATTTTCAACATTTCATTGCCGTCGTAAACTCAAAAGGGATTCGACAAGCAGCCCGTGACATCCATATCAGCCCCTCCTCGTTGACACGCAGCATCCAATTTCTGGAGGAATACTACGAAGCTCCTCTTCTCCAGCGTCACGGCAAGCAGATGATCCCCACTCCACACGGAGAGTTGGTTTTTAAAGAATTCAAAGGAATCTTCAAAGGGGTGGAATCGATCAAACCCAAACTCGCTCAACTCGATTCCCTGGATCACGGCTCACTACGTGTGGGGCTAAACCCCACCGTTGCCGACACTCTGCTACCGAAGATCGGGACTCGCTTCATCACCGAATACCCCAATGTCAGAATCACGACAGACATCGGAACGGTCACTCGCTTGATGAATCTCTTGGATGACGGAGAACTTGACCTCATCATCGGGCTCGACGGTGTTCTTGAGAAAGAAAGAAGTATCGAAGTGATCAGCCTTTTAGATACGGAGGTGTTTTGGTGGGTTCGAAAGAATCATCCCTTGCTTCGTAAAGAAAAAATAGGCCTCGCTGACTTTGTGAATTATCCTCTCCTTTCCCAGTATCTCCCACCGGTCTATGAAGACTACCTGTATGAGTTGTGCATGCAGGACGGAGTTCACCCGAGCTCGGTCAAGCAAGCGCACCAGTGCGATGATTATCGAGCGCTCTATCTTATGACGAGCCAAAGTGATGCCATTTTCATGTCCCACGCGTTCATCAGTAATAACGACTACTTCACTGACAAGCTCTGTCGACTCCATACGCACCAGCAGATGCCAAACGCCAAGTTCTCAATAGCGCTGCCCCTTCAGCCTATTCCTTCACCTCTTGCACGTCGCTACATTGAGATCCTTCAAGAGGAAACCGATCTCATGATCTCCTTTTCAGGGTAAGCATTCTTGACTTAAATCAGCGTGGATTTTCGGCGGAGAAACCAAACGAGAGACAAGAGCAGGGGCACCTCGGTCAGGAAATAGATCGCGGCGACACTGGCGTAGTCGAGGCGGCCAAGCAGGGTGATGGCGATGAGGCTGGCAACGCCGACATTTCGCACCGGGAAGCAGAGCAGGGAGGCCTGGGCGCTTGATGGCGGCAGTCGAAGCAGCCGATTGCAAACGAGCCCGCAGGCAAGGCATGCGACCATGAAAGCGAAACATGTCAGGGCAAACGGCAGCCCGTTCTGCTTCACCGTTTCCCATTGGGAAGAGAGGATGACGGACAGCATTATGAGAATGCCGACCCCGACAAAGCGGTGAAGAAGTGGCCTTATTCGACAAGCGAAGCTTTGCTGCTTCCATACAATCAGCGCGCCGAGAGCCACGGGAAGGAATAGGAACAAGACGAGTCTTCCAAACAGAGTCGACGCCGGAACCGCGAAGAAAGTGTGCTCGAATCCCATGGCACTCGTTGCCGCGAAAACGAGGAGCATGCTCAGGGGGGCGAGCAGGCAGGTGGCGGCATTCAAGGTAAGGGAGATTGCGGGATTCCCCCGCGCCAGAATGGTGTAGACGTTTGCAATGTCGCCGATTGGGCACGCGGCCAGAAGTAGGATCGCTGCGGCAAGTTCCGTCCGCATGGGTATTAGTAAGACAATGACAATACCGATCACCGGAGGAATGACGAGGTGGCACAGAAGCAGGAATGTCACTCTGGCCCTGTTTCCAAGCAGAGCCGAAATGGACTTCCGGTTCAGGTCCAGCCCAACCGTGAGCATCATGAGCACCATGACGACGATGATACCGATATCGATGAAGAGCTTCAATTGCGGGAAACTTTGATTTGCGACGTCGGGTTCATGGGGCGGGTGGAGCGGTGGTTGGAGAGTTTCAGTGAGAAGTGGGGAGATTTGAGCTGGCAGAAAAGGTTTCTGGCTAGAAATTTGGTCTGCGAAGCATTGAATCCGTGGACGAATTCTGCGACCGGTTGGAAAAACGCAAACTTTCTTACTCCGAAAAACTACGGTTCCAGACCCACACCGTCAATACAGACGCGGTAAAAGGCATGCTAAGCATGATGAGGATTCGTCCCCTTCCACCTAAAAGCAAAGGCTTGATGATTTAGAAAGGGGAAAGGTAAGCAAGGCACATTTTGCACCCCCCCCTAAACAGCTTGCATCATATTTTCACAAGAATCAGCTCGCCACCCAAACCTATCTCTCACCGGACTGGGCGTGGGCGAGAGCTACGACACACGCCTTTACAGCCGACTTTGGGACACCGAAGGAACAGGCCGCCGCAACCAGCGGAAGTGGGTTGCCGATATTCTGGAGAGGTCCATTGAATCTCTCGAATTCTAACCTCCAACCAAACTTAGGTGGATCCATGCTGCCAACAGTCCCCCAACCAAGGGGCCAATCACAGGCACCCAGGCATAGCTCCAGTCACTGCTCCCCTTCCCTCTGATCGGGAGCAGTTGATGCATGATACGCGGTCCCAAGTCGCGTGCCGGGTTGATCGCGTATCCGGTGGTTCCGCCAAGTGACAAACCGATTCCAAACACCACCAAACTGATCGGCAGCGCTCCAACGGAACCCAGACCGACCTTGCCGACGGCCTCCGGATCCGCCCCTAACTGAAAGTTTCCGTCAGTGATGCTCAAGGCCGCAAAGACCAGCACAAATGTCCCGATGACTTCACTGAAAAAATTGTTCGGCAACGAACGAATGTTCGGAGTCGTGCTGAAGGTTGCAAGCTTGGCTCCGGCATCGTCGGTCACGTCATAATGCTTTGCGTAGGTCAGGTAGACCAGGCCCGCGCCGATCATCGCTCCGATCATTTGCGCCGCGATATAAGACGGCATCTCCGCAGCGGGAAAGTGCCCGGCCGCGACCAGGCCGACTGTGACTGCGGGATTCAAATGCGCCCCGCTGTATTCGGCCGTACACATCACGGCCACATAGACAGCAACGCCCCAACCCGCACTGATCACGATCCATCCCCCCGCGCTGCCCTTGGTGTCCTTCAAGACAACATTCGCGACCACCCCGTTTCCCAAAAGAACGAGAAGCATCGTACCAAAAAGTTCGGCAATCCAAGGTGTCATAATGTCGGGGTTCTGGAGGTTGAGGAAACGAGGTAGCCTTCGGCAATGGCCTCGAACGCGGCCACCTGATCCTTCTGCCAAGCCTCATCGTGACCGAGTTCTTCAGCCAAGAGTTCCGCGACTTTCGGCGCCATTTCGATGGCAGCCTTCGCGTTGAGCAAGATCGCACGCGTCCGACGCGCCAGGCAATCATCGACGGTTCGCGCCATCTCGTTCCGGGCCGCCCAGACTACCTCTGCGGCAATAATGGGCAGGGCATCGTGAAGGCGCTCGCCCCACTCGGGACGCGTCCTCACCAGGTCGAGAATCCCCCTTGCATCGGAACCATAGACGGCGAGATCACCGAAGCGCTCCGGATTCGAGTGATAGCCGTGAATATTCAGACGCTTGGTGATGCAGGGCTTTTCATCAAGAGCCGCGACGGTCTCGGCATGATTCACGCAGTCCTCCGCCATGTTGCGGTAGGTCGTCCATTTGCCACCACAAACGGTCACCAGTCCGGACGAACCGATGTGGATCGTGTGATCGCGGGACAATGCCGCCGTGTTCTTCCCCTCGCCCGCCTTGACCAAGGGCCGAATGCCCGCGAACGCAGACAGGACATCAGCCCTCGTCGGTTCTCGTTCGAGATAATCGGCCGCAGTCTCGAGGATGAAATCAATTTCTTCATCCATCGGACGAGGTTCCAGGGTGGCCTCGGGAACCAGGTTGTCGGTCGTCCCCAGCACCACGTGCCCGTGCCATGGAATCGCAAACATCACGCGGCCATCCGAGGTATGGGGCACCATGATCGCGGTGTCCTTCGGCAGGAAGGATTTCTCCAAAACCAGGTGAACCCCCTGGCTCGGCGAAATCATGCCTTTCGTTTCCGGATCGTCCATCCGAAGGACGCTGTCGGTGAAGGGCCCGGTGGCATTGATCACCGCCTTGGCTGAAACCTCGATTTCGTCGCCGGTTTCAAGATCTTGAAAAGCGACACCCTCGATGAATCCCTCCGAATTTTTCTTCAAGGAAGTCACCCTCGCGTAGTTCAGGAGCACCGCCCCTTGTTCCGCTGCCGTCTGCGCCATGTTCACCAGGAGGCGTGCGTCATCGAATTGACCGTCGTAGTACTGCACTCCCCCTATTAAGCCTTCGGTCTTGAGCGTCGGAATATGCGCAAGCGTCTTCTCCTTTGACATCAGCTTTGACGGACCAAAGCCGTACTTCCCGGCGAGCATGTCGTAGACCTTCATGCCAATTCCGTAGAAGGGCGCTTCCCACCAGGTATAGTTGGGCACGATGAATCGCAGGTCGCTGACCAGATGCGGCGCATTCTCGCGCATGATGCCCCGCTCCTTGAGTGCTTCCATCACCAGTGAAATATTTCCCTGCTGCAGATAGCGCACTCCGCCATGGGCCAGCTTGGTGCTCCTGCTGCTGGTTCCCTTGCCGAAATCACACTGTTCAAGCAGAAGCGTCGAATAGCCGCGTGATGCCGCATCCACCGCCGATCCCACGCCGCTGGCGCCACCGCCGATGATCACGACATCCCAGGTCTGCTGTCCAGCCAGCCGATCTATCATTTCTTCTCGATTCATAATTTTGCCAATTTAGGGTTCACTCCTCCGAGAGCCAGCCAAGCGACCGCCTCACCGCCTTATTCCAATCCGCACGCTTCCGGGCCACTTGGTCCGCCGACATCTGAGGTTCGAAAGTCCGGTCGACCTTCCAGTTGCTCTTTAATTCCTCTGTCGACTTCCAGAAACCGGTCGCCAGCCCAGCCAGATAGGCCGCCCCCAGAGCCGTCGTTTCGACCACGGTCGGCCGCACGATCGGGATCCGCAGGATATCCGCCTGGAATTGGAGAAGAAGATCATCCCGCGCCGCTCCCCCGTCGACCCGCAGTTCAGGGATGGGTTCATCAGCGTCTGAAATCATCGCATCCAACAGATCGGCGCTTTGAAACGCCATTGACTCAATCGCCGCCCGGGCGATGTGAGCCGACGTCGTTCCCCGTGTGATTCCAAACATCGCCCCACGGGCATACTGGTCCCAATGCGGGGCACCGAGCCCTGCAAACGCAGGGACCAGAATTACGCCACCCGAATCCTCCACCGACTCCGCCAATGCCCGTACATCCGAAGATTCCTTGATCATCTGCATCCCGTCCCGCAGCCACTGGACGACCGCACCGCCGATGAAGACACTTCCCTCCAAGGCATAGCTCACTTTGCCATCATACTGCCACGCGATCGTGCTCAGCAATTGGTTCGATGAAGCCTTCGGCTCGTGCCCGCAGTTCATCAGCATGAAACAACCGGTCCCGTAGGTGTTTTTCACCGTCCCCGGATCGTGGCAGAGCTGCCCGAAGAGCGCTGCATTTTGATCCCCCGCCATGCCAGCAATCGGCACTCCCTTACAGGTCATTTCCGCTGAAACCTCGCCGTAAACCTCGCTCGATGAACGGACCTCGGGAAGCATCGACTCCGGCACCTCAAAGAGCGCCAGCAAGTCTTCGTCCCAGCGGCATTCGTGGATATTGAAAAGCATGGTCCGTGCCGCGTTCGAAGCATCCGTGACGTGCACCGCGCCATTCGTCAACTTGTAGACAAGCCAGCTGTCGATCGTGCCAAAAGCGAGTTCACCGCGCTCCGCACGCTCCCGTGCTTCGTCGACATGCTGTAGGATCCACTGAATCTTACTGCCTGCGAAGTAGGCATCCGGCACCAGCCCTGTTCGCTCCGTGATCATCTGGCCGGCTTCCGTCTTCTTGTGTCGGTCAATCATCTCGGCGGTCCTCCTGTCCTGCCACACGATCGCATTGTAGATCGGCCGCCCGGTCGCACGATCCCAGATCACGGTGGTCTCCCGCTGGTTGGTGATGCCGACCGCCGTCACATCGGCGGCAGTCGCTCCGATCTCAGCCATCGCAGTATCCGCCACCTGCGACTGCGTTGCCCAGATCTCCTCCGCGTCGTGCTCAACCCAACCCGGTTGCGGAAAAATCTGCTCGAATTCCTGCTGCGCGACGGCCGCAATTTCACCCTCGCGGGTAAAGAGAATGGCACGCGAACTCGTCGTACCCTGATCAAGTGATAAAATGAACCGGCCCATGGATCTAATAAGATAATCTGGATCTCTCACTTCCGCCCGGAACTCTGAATATCCGAATCATTGAAAGAGAGCCTGCTAGCTTTACTCCTTGTTGATTCCAAGGTCAATCTCAGAGATATCATTTTCTACGGACATGAATGGGGCGATCAGCCCAGGTGCATGTCCTCATGCCCGTGATGCCGTTCTCGGTCGCGCCGTGACGGATTCTTTCCAAGGAGAACAACAAGATCTGCCGCGATATGGCCGAGCTTCACTTTGAGATGGATGAAAAAATCCTTGGCTTGGCCAAGGAGGCTTTTTTTTAAGATGCGCGAAATGAGAACGAGTGCTCTTTTTCTGTCCTTCTTCTGGTCCGCAGTGACCTGTGTCAGTCTCCCAGCTGAGCCAACTGAGGAGCGCGAGTGGACTTCGACGACGCTAAAGAACCTGGGCGTGCTCAGCGGATTGTAGGGTTCATCGATGGTCACGCGCACCCACTGAGGATCGATCACTTCTGCGAAACCAATACCGGTTATTGGCTCAAAAGATCCCGTCTCAAGAGTGGTCGACTTCTCCGGAAGGTAGATCAGGTCGCGGCCAACCTTCCGCACATACTGAACCCATTAGTGAATGGTCACCCCTGAGCCGTTGATCGCAGTGAAGTTCGGGAGGAGAGGGTTTTGTTTTTCATATTGGAGGGGTAGTGGAATCTCACAAAAGGCGGATCGCAAGGGCATGCCCCGAGCCCATACTGGAATTCCGGTGAAAAAGTGATCGAGGGACTAACCGAAAATCCCGGTGACCGGGCCGGCGTTTTCCTTGTCGGGGCCGGCCATGCGGAAGGGGCGCTTGCTCGGAGAGTGGATGACTTTGGCGTGATCGATACCGAGGCTGTAGGCGATGGTGGAATTCAGATCGTGGAAGGTGACTGGATTTTCAGTCACGGCCCGGGCGTGTTCGTCCGTCTTACCGTAGACCAACCCACCTTTGACTCCACCGCCCGCGAGGAGGCTGGTGAAGGCTCCGGGATGGTGGCTTCGTCCGTTACGATGTTCTTTCTGGATCTCCGGCGTCCGTCCGAATTCGGAACTGAGGACGACGAGGGTGGAGTTCAGCAAACCTCGTTCCTTGAGATCCGTGATGAGAGAGCTGTAGGCAGAGTCGAGCAGTTGGCAGCGGGCCTGCACCGCGGTGAAGTTGTCGTAGTGGGTGTCCCAGCCGCCGAGAGTAACTTCGATGAAGCGCACGCCATGTTCGACGAGTCTCCGGGCGAGGAGACAGCCCTGCCCGAAGGAATCCCGACCGTAGCGGTTCCGGAGAACGGGGCTTTCCTTGGTGAGGTCAAAGGCGGCCAGATCTTCGCTCTTCATGACGCGCACCGCTTCGTCGAACAAAGTTCCGAAGTTTTTGGCATTGGGAGAGGGATTTTCGCGGTGGAAGCGCTCGTTGACGACATCGGCAAGACTCAGACGTCGTTCGAAGTCCTCTTCGCTGACGGAGGGATGCCTGCTGGTTCCTTCGAGTCCCTTCTCGGGATTCGTCACGACCGCTGGCGCAAATTTGGCACCCATCCAGCCGGCGCCGATCATGTTGGCGGGGCTGTTCACCGCGATGTATCCGGGGAGGGTGTCGTTCTCCGTGCCCTTCAGACGCGTGACCCAACTGCCGACTGCGGGGTGGACGATTGTTCCGAGTTGACTGTAGCCCTTGTGAAGGAGGTAGCTGGCCTGGTCGTGGTCTCCCTGTTTCGATTGCATCGAGTGGATCGTGCAAACCTCCCGCATGATCTCGGCAGTCCGGGGGAGGTAGCTGGCGATCTGCAGCCCGTCTGCGGTGGTGGGGATTCCCTTGACGGGGCCCTGGACATCCTGGCCGGGCTTGAGGTCGAAGGTGTCGATGTGGCTCATCCCTCCCGCCATGTTGAGGAAGATGACATTGGTGGCAGCGCCCGCTCTTTTCGGCGAAGCTTGATCACCGAGGGCTTGGGAGGCGAGCGATCCTCCGAGCATGGGGGCGAGGCTCACGCCGAGGAATCGGCGGGAAGCATCCCGGAGAAATTCACGACGAGAGTATTCACCGTCGAAGTTGAGAAGTGGTGGGTTCATTAGTAGATGAAGAGAAATTCCGGAGTGCAGACGAGGGCGGAGACGATGTTGGCCAGTCCCTTGCCTTTTCGATCGTTGAGTTCATTGGCGCACAAGGCTTGCTCTTGAGCGGTGGGCTTGCGGGTCAGGATCGATTGGAAGAGGAGGGCTCCTTTGTCATCGTTTGAGGCGGGGCCTTGGAGGATTTTGCGGATGATGGTGTCCTTTGGGTTGGCGACGATTGTTTGGGTGGCTCCGTTGAGCATCTGGAGGGTCTGGGTGAGGCTGCCCTCATTAGTGGCTCCGTCGATGCTGATGCGCTCGGATTGACCGAATTTCTGGAGAAAATGGTTGGGGTCTGCGGGGCTGGGAAGTTCCGAGGCCCTGGCGATCCCGAGGATCGCGGAAGTCATCAGGCGTCCGTGTCCCGCGATGTAGGTTGGGGGCCGAGGCTCCGGAGCCTCGGGTCCGGTGCCGTCCCGTGCTTCGTTGTACTTTATGATGATCCAATCCTGGTATTCCTTCACGGTCTTGAAGGAGTGGACCTTCTCAATAATGTCATCGAGACGACCGATGTAGCGTCCGTGGATGTAGAGATATTCCATGCTCTCGATTCGTTGCGCGGATTCCGGATCTTCGAGCACGAGGGTGACCAGCGAATCCCAGATTTGTTCGGCGCTCATTCGTTCGATGGGACGTCCCCGCAGCCCGTGAAAGGAGGTCTCCTGATCCGGGGCTGATTTTGCGGCAAAGGCCTTGGTCAGCATGAGGGTTTGTTGGAAGGCCCGGAGGTCGTAGTCGTAATCCTTGATCAGCTTCACGAGACCGCTGCTGAGTGCTCCTGTGACGGGATCTTTGAGGTCGAGATACTCTTCGTTGTCATTTTTGTGGAGTGCTGCGCCCATCACTCGCAGCCACATCCGGGCGGCGATTGAACCTGCGAAAGTGGGGTTCTCGTCTCCCACCACCCAGGCCGCAAATTGTTCGAGGCTATCGGAAGTGGGCTTCTTGGGGTCGAGGCGGACTTTCCCGCCGAAGGGAGTTCGCCCTTCCACCAACTCGCCGGGATCACCGTCGGAGTATTGGTAATCATTGGGGAGCTTGATGCGTCCGGAGCCCTTGTTGGGCTCGATGCCACTGGCAGCGTACTGCCCGATGGCATCGCTGAAGAAGTGCAAGTGATGAAGTCCCGGGGCATTGTATTCCTTCTCGGAGGACATGTTGACAAAGAGTCCCCTCCCCGTGAGGAAATCGAGTCGGCCGAGGTTGCTTTTGCCGTGGGTGAAGGCGGCGAGATTATAGAAGTCGATACGTTCCCACCTCGAGCCGGGGTCGTCGTGACATTGGGCGCACTCCATGCGGATCCCCAGGAAGGCCCGCATGGTGTTGGCGGAGTTGTCGAGGGGCATGCCGATGTCCCGGGTGTAGTAGTGGGATGCTCCCGAACCGGTCCATCCGTTGCCCCGGGCCGAAAGTAACTCCCGGGTCATGACCTTCCAGCTTTTGTTTTCGCGCACGGATTGTCTCGTCCACTTGATGAGAGGGGCGTTGGAACTGAAGTATCCTCCCTGAAGTTTCACCTCGTTGAGTCGCAGATGGTCGTGCAACCAGTTGTTCATGTGACTTTGATAGCCTTTCGACTGATAGAGTCGGGAGACGAGGCGGTGGCGTTTGTCTTTGGCGGGATCGTTGGTAAATTTCTGAATCTCAGCGAGGGTCGGAATTCGTCCGATGGCAACCAGCGAGGCGCGGCGAAGAAAGGTGGCGTCTTCGACGGGAGCGGGTTTGCTTTGCCCGGAACTTTGAAGAACAGAACTGATGAGCTTGTCGAGGCGCGCCGCTCCTTTGGCCATGTCCTCGGGCGTGATCTCCGCAGCAGGAAGCGCGGGGGCAAGGACTCCGAGTGCCACTAAGGCAGCAGACAAGAAACGAATCATATTTGATGAACTACGAGAATGCACCGCCCGAGTTTTCATGATTTGGAAACTTAGTGAGGGGAGGCCGAGGAGGAACAAGTAAAAGGTCCTTATGGACACCATACAAAGGCGCGGAAGGGCACGCCGGAGAATGAGGACTTGTCCTTCCTCGCCTTTGGGGCCGCGGAGGCCTCCCCCTCCCCAGGAAGAGTCACGCCATTCTTGCCTGTCATTACCGCTACGCCAAGGCTATGGCTTCCTGTAACGGATGCCTCGTCACCCGAAGAATCAGGAACCGCCATCCCGACACCGGAAAGCGCCGGCGTCTACGAACCCACCGGGAACTACACCGAGATGACCGTCGCGGGTTGGAGCGTGCTCGTGCACAAGAAACTCTTGCCGGACGGGGAGCTCGCCGAGACAGGCAGCGCGGCGCTTGAACGACTCGAGAACGCCATGGTCAGGCTCAAGACCTGGGTCGCCGAGGATCGGCTGGCCAAACTGCTCGTGGTGAAGCATTGGCTCGAAGTCGATTCCACCAGGGGACCGCATGGAAACACCTCCGCCTATCAGTATCATCCGGGCCTGGACTGGTTGGTCGACATGGATTTCAACCCGGCCAAGCACAAGTGCGTCGAATTTGGAAACGCGGCCTCACTCGCCAAGCGAAACGACGAGCGGACCGTCACGGTTCTTCTACACGAACTCGCCCACGCCTTTCACGATCAGGTTCTCACCTTCGAGCATCCCGAAATTTTGGCGGCCTACAAGCGGTGCGTCGAAGGAACCGCTTACCCCGGGAACGATTGGGTGAAGAGCGATCACAAGGAGTTTTTTGCGGGCGTCACGACGCGCTATTTCGGCACCAGGGCCGAACGCGATGCGTTGGTCAAACGCGATCCAGTGCTGGCGAAAGAACTCTTGAAGATCTGGGGCACACCCAAAGCGACCATCGATTCTGACGAGACTTCGGGTAAGAAATGAGTTCTCAAAGCGGCAGGAACAAGTAGCCGCACACGATCTCGCGTCCCACTCGACGGGCCGTGGCGAGGGAAGCCGCATTCCTGACATCAATTGTCCCCCAGATCAGGTCCTCCGCCGGGAGGGTGTCGAGAAAGGCTCGTTGCATAGCGGGGGCGAATCCCTGACCACGGAAGCGAGGCTCTAAAAAGAGAGCCAAAACCTGCCATCCGGAGAGCGGCCCGGAGTCGTCCGTTTTACCGGCGATCCATCCGGCAGGCTCGCCGTCGATGTGAACCCGGTAATACTTTCCATCCTTCGCAGAGGCTTCCATGAGTTTCCGGTCCGGGGATTCCAGCCAAGCCTCCATGCCGGGGTTGTCTTTCAAATAGTCCCGGTGGCATTTCACCAATGCGGAATATGAGTCCAACGCCGGATCTGCGACGAGTGAGATCCGGGAACTGTTTACCGGCAGCCCGGATTTCTGAATGTCGCGAAGCGCGCCGGCTAGAAACCAATTGTCCAATTCAGCACCTGGGAATCCGGCTGCGAACGAGTGTTCCGAATCCACCCAAATTCGAAATTGCACCGGGGAGAACACCGAGAATTCACGGCGAATCAAACTCTGGAGAAGGCTCGCGTGATCGGCATTCAATTCAAAATCAAAAGCACTCACATGCACGAAGGGTCGGGCCAAATCCAATCCATAGAAGTGAATCCCCGCCAGGAGGCTGCCGACGCCTTCAAGCTCGAGAAAGCGAATCCCGTAGTCCCCGGGCGAGGCTCCCTCGACAGGACATGCCTCGGCATACTTCCGCTGAATCTCCTCGTCCCCCAGCCGGGCCAGTTCACCATAAATCGATGTTTCAAGATTCGCGCGGGTCTTTTCCTCACCCTGCCACTCGAGGATTCGCGGGTGGCACTGCGTGAGACGGAACGAGAGCCAACGCCCTATCCACCCTTCGACCTCGTCCGAAACGGCATCAGGCTTTTTTTCCATTCAACCACTCCTCTCCAAACCGCAGCCGATGTCAAGTTGGCAACACTCACACCTGAACCGCGGCCAAATCGGACAGACCTTCATGACATGAAGACTCGCAGTGCACGACCGGCCACTTTTGTCTCCCCCGATCATCGCCTGGCCATCTCGGCGGATCGCGATGGAATCGCATCCCGGTTTTCACGTGTTGGGAGAGCGGTGGTGAGGTCATTGCCGGCTGAAACCTCCTAAAAAAAAAGCACCCCAATGCGGGGTGCTTCATGATTGGCACGGAAAACCGGGGATCCAGAGCCCCGGAAATGATCGCTATTTCTTGGCGTGAGGATGTTGCTTCAAGAGCTCATCAGGGCTGAACATATCGACCTTACTTTTCACTTCGGCCCGAACTTTCTTCACTTGGGCTGCTCTGATCGCAGGAGCTTTGTTTCCGAACGAATTACGAACATAGGTCAACACAGACGCCATTTCTTCGTCGTTCAGCAAGCCGCCAAAGGCCGTCATGGGGACCTGTCCAGGGTACTTTTTACCTTTTACTTCGATGGGTCCCATCAGCCCCTTGAGACTTAACTTAATGAGACGATCAGGATCTCCAAGCGCCCACTTGGTTCCTGAAAGCGATGGGAATCCGGCATCAGGAAGACCTTCACCATTGGCCTGGTGACAGGTCATGCAGTAACCATCCCGGGCATATATCGCCCCTCCTTTCACAAACAAGCTCGCGTCCCCCTTTGACAGGTGCTTCGGAGCCACAACAACTTTTTCCTTTTCCTCTTCCACCGCTTCACCTGCGAAAATGGCATCAGCGAATTGCAAACTCTGTTTCATATATGAGTCGACTTCCTTCGCCTTTGCGATGGAAAGGACTGCGGCCCCTTGATCAGCGGGAAGGTAAGTTGCCGCCGCGATCGCTTCCAAGCGAACTCTTCCGTGATCGTCGTTGGCCGCACTCGAAAGAATCTGAGCCAGGTTCTTCAACTTGTGCTCGTTGTATCGGGCAACCCGGACGGCCGCGCACCGAATCTTGTGATCTTTCGAAGCCAGAAGCTCGGCGAGCAATTTTACGTCAACCTTATCAGCGCCCCATGTCACCCACAGTGCTTCCAGCTTAAGGCGCTCGTCGCTCTGTGTGGAGGCCCATTTGATCGCGGCAGCGGCAACCTCCACGGGATCCCGTTCGCGCAATTCACGACGAGTGCGATAGCGGGTGCGATATTCCGGGAGAGCGAGATTCTCAAGTAGCCCGGCGATGCTGGCTCCGTCAACCTTGGCTGGTTTCACCAGAGGGCGGCTTGGATAGGTCACCCGATAGATCCGGCCGTGCTCGTGATCACGAAATGGATCTCGGGCATTGTGCTGCATGTGACCAATCAACATATTGTGCCAGTCGGCTACGTAGAGTGATCCGTCAGGGGCAAATTCGAGATCGACAGGACGGAAGTTCAGATCCTTTGAAACATAGAGATCCTGCACATACTCGGTGGTGAAGCCCGTGCCGTCCTCGATGACACGATGCTGTTTTGCACCGAGGTAACCGATGCTGTTGTTGATGAGAACATCACCTTGCACTTCATCCGGGAAGTGTCGGCTTGAAACAAACTCCACCCCTGAAGTTGGGCGCACTTGATTGCTCTTGATAATATTCGGTGCTCTCAAATTCGCGCCGTAGCGGGCTTTCACCGTTCCGGGAAGCATCCAGGAAAAGCTGGTTCCGGAGGTATGGAGGAAGAAATCCTGACCGTAGTCATCGAAGGCCACTCCCCATGGATTTGGAATCGAGAACTGTGCGTATCTCCGGATTTGCTTTTTCTGCGGACTATAGCGGAAGAAGCCACCGTTACTCCCGCGCTCGGGTCCATAGACACTCTCAGTATTTGAGTGGAGGAAAACTCCCTCACACATCACAAAGGCCCCACTTGGATCGGCACAGAATGCTGAGATCGCGTGGTGAGTGTCATGGTCATCGAAACCGCTCAGAAGAAGATCCCTCTTGTCATAGTGATCATCACCATCGGTATCTTGAAGCCTAATGAGAGACCCGCTTTGCGACACATAAACACCATCGTGGGAGATCTCGAATCCAATCGGAATGTGCAGGTCATCGGCAAAGACGGTCTGCTTATCTGCGACTCCGTCCCCATCGGTATCTTCAAGAATGAGGAGCTTGTCCTTGGGAAGCGCATCGCCAATCCGGTAATGGGGATAACTCTCCATCGTCGCCACCCAGAGGCGGCCTTTGTTATCAAAGGCAATCTGCACCGGGTTTTTCAAATCAGGAAAATTCTCCTCGGAGGCAAACAAGTCGATCTTGTATCCCTTGGGAACCTCGATCTTGGTTTGGGATTCCTGACCCGGACGATACTCGGGGGTTCCGTTTTTGTTACTCGGCTTATAGTTGGATTTTACCGGGGGAAGTTTCGTGGTCTTGGCGTCCTCCCCGGCCACATCAAACTTCTCTCCTTTCAAAGTCGCCCAGATTGCCTGATCGCGGATCCGGGTAAACTCCCGGGTCTTCTTCAACTCAAACGGATAGTTTGCGGGGCCGTAGGGATTGTATCGACGACCGTAGACGTGCACGCCATTGGGAACCTTAAAATCATTCAGCCACATGAAATTCTTCTCCTTCACCGCAGCGGTCACGGCGTCGCGCCTGCTCTGATTTGGAGTCGCGCCACTGAAGAGAGCATCGGCAAGCCAAGGCGCGAGCTTTTGGTATCCATCATCATTAAAAAGAGCACCATCAACGGTCAGTCTCTCATCGGAACCTGCGAACCACTGGGCAGAGGTCGCAAAGGCATCCACAAAAAGGGCCCCGGTGGCACTTGCGACCTCCTTCATTGCGGCGGCATAAAGTTTCAGGTTTTGATTGCCCTCCTTGCCATCAGGCACGCTGAACTCCCCTGACAAATCCTGTATCGCTGTCGGTGAGACCAAGGCCAGCTGGGGAATATTTTTGCCGTTGTATTTTTGGGAGAGCGTATGCTGGACAAAAGCGGTAAGCTCCGCTTTGTAGCGATCAACTCCCTTGGGTCCCTCAAAGGACGAATTGTATCCAAAGAAGGCAATGATGGTATCAGCTCCGAGACCGGTCAGCCACTGATCGGGCGTTTCAAAGTGCCCTTGCGGCCGCGAACCCGCCTGGAGTTCTTTTGGCAGTAATTCTTTCGCTCCTGGAAAGGCATATTGTCCTTCCTGGTTCCTACCGGGATGAGGACGAAATCCGGGCGTATTACCTTCGTCCCCCATGTTACGGATCTTAAGTTCGCTGTTCGGGAACCGCAGCTGGATCTCGGTCTCGAAATATCCGAAGTGGTTCATCCTCGAGGCCATTCCCGAACCAAGCAAAACGATCGTGTCTCCCTTCTTGAGAGCTAGCTTCGACGGAGCCGCCTTCACTTCGAACTTTACGCTCTCAGGATTCATGGGCGCAAGCACCCCGGGGGCGAGCTTGGCCACTTTCTTTTTGGCGGGCTTGCGATTGCGCTCGGTTTTCGCCTTTTCTTTTGGAGGGGCCACTCCGACCTCGGAGATCGGAATTTGGGCATTCGCAACAGGGCTGTGCCACGTTATGGCTGTCAAGAGGAGGGTTTTAATGACCGGGAGTTTCATAGAGATACGTTCTGGGAATATTGGAAACAAAGTTTTGCTGGATCAGATTTTACCGGGTTCATCTACACCGAGGAAATACCGCTCCTTTCCCCTTGGTTACGGAAAAGGCAAAGATTCTCAATCTTATTTCGTGCTCAAGTTTTCCATTCCCAGAGTTTGAAGACCTCGAAGCGTTCCAAAATCGCTGCTGATAATATGGTTCTTGGTATGGTGGGAGGAATGATTAGGATACCGAGTGATAGTTTACCGCGCCAAAGCGCACCGGGGGCGAAACTGATCAGTGTTTTTGGAGATGTCTTAGCCTCAGCGTTTCAATTTTCGAGCACTTCAGTTCCTGTCTCTTATACACATCTCCGAGCCCACGAGACCGAGGCTGATCTCG